>WTGY01000010.1 GCA_011523365.1 Caldilineaceae bacterium | reverse complement strand
GGGTGGTGTGGCGCGTACGAGGGCACCCACAAGGGGTGCCCCTACAGGGGGCATTGGGAAGATAGTGAGCCTCTCATCAAATTACATATTTTCCAGGGTAAAGTTCACGACATGACGAATACTTCACTTATTTCAGAAGAACAGTGGACGCAGATTCGGAGTAAGGCCGGGCTGCCGCAGTTCGCGGCGGCGGTTGGGTTGTTGCGCGGGGAGGTAGGGGATTTCTTTGCGCGGCCGGTGGGTGTGCAGGCGCTGCCGGGCGGGTATTATCATGACTATTTCTGTCCGCAGCATGCGGTGCAGCTGGTTTTTGAGCCGGACTCGCCTACGCTCCATCGCTGCCCTGTAGACGGGGAGACGTTTAGCGGGGAGCCGTTTGACTCGGCGTGGCGGTGGTCGGTGAATAACAGGCTGGCGGAGTCGGCGCTGCGGCTGGCTGTGCTGTGGAAGCTGGAGGGGGAGGAGCGGAACCGGCAGAGCGTGCAGGAGATCCTGTTGGGTTATGCTGATGCGTACGCCGGGTACAAGGCTTATACGGGCTGGCGGCCGGAGAACCATGGGGTTGCGCAGTTCAGTACGTTGGATGAGGCGGTGTGGTCGATTCCGCTGGCGTGGTCATACGATTTGATTCGCTCTACGCTCAGCGGAGCGCAGCAGGAGGAGATCGTCGATAAGCTGATGCGTCCGGCAGCGGACTTTCTGATGGCGCGGCATTTTGGCGGGATCCATAACTTTGCGTGCTGGCACAACGCGGCGATCGGGACGATCGGTGCGGTGACGGGGAGTGAGGAGCTGCTGAGCTTTGCGGTTGACGGGGAGTATGGGTTTCATACGCAGGCGAGGGAGGGTATTCTGGCTGACGGCCTGTGGTTTGAGGGGTCGTTCAGCTACCACTTTTATACTGTGGCGGCGTTGCTGCTGCTGGCGAAAGCGACGGCCAATTTGCCGGGGTGGGACTTGCGAGAGCATCCGGCGCTGGCGGCGGTGCTGCGGGCGCCGGTGTTGTGCGCGTACCCGGATGGGAGCTTGCCGGCGACGAATGACTGTTGGTACTTTACCGGTCTGAACGACGACTGCTGTCACGGGGTACCCAAGGCGCCGGCGTTTTATGAGATCGGTAACGCGTGGTTCGACGAGCCGCTATTCGGGCAGGTGCTGGCGCGGGCCTATCGACACGGGCCGCGGGAGAGCCTGGACGCGCTTCTGTACGGGGCTACCGAGCTGGAATCGGGATCGGACGAGGGACTGGCGCTGCCAAGCGTTCAGATGCCCGCTTCCGGTTATGCAGTTCTGCGGACGCAGCCGGAAGGGGAGGCGCTGCGGTCGGAAGCGAACGAGCAGTATGTATTGCTCAAATACGGGGTGCACGGGGGCGGCCACGGGCACCCGGACAAGCTGGGGTTGACTGTTTATGCACGGGGGGAACGGCAGGCGCCGGATTTGGGGACGCCCGGGTACGGGATCGATTTGTTTCAGGGCTGGTACCGCCAGACGATCAGTCATAACACGATTGTGCTGGACGGCAAGTCGCAGCCGGCGGGCGCGGGGCGGAGCATTGCCTTTCGTGCTGACGGGCCGTTTCAGGTGGCTGACGCTGCGATCAGATGGGGAGAAGACGTTGTCACCGGCATTGACGAGCCGACATACGGTGTCGACGAAGAAGCGCCTGAAGTCTATGATGGGGTGACTATGCGCAGGGCGGTCCTGGCGCGGGGCGACTATTTTGTGGATATTTTCCTGGTAGATGCCGAAAGGGAGCGCCGCATCGACTGGATCTTTCGCAATCGCGGGGTGCTGGCGCCGCTTGGTGATGGTGTGCCAATTGTGCCTGCCGAACTGAAGGGTGACGGATACGAGTACATAGACAACCTCAGCACGCGACCGGCGTTAGACAGCATCGCTCTGGACTGGCAGTTTGGGGAAACGGGCATGAAGGTTTTCATGGCCGAAGGTGATGGGACGAGTCTCTACGCAGGGCCGGCGCCCGGGAACCCGGCGGAGGACGTGCAGGACCTGATGATCCGGCAGCGAACTGCGGCGCGTACGGCTTTTGTCAGTGTATTTCATCCCTACGCGGAAAGGCCGCGCATCGTCTCGGTCTCTTGGCACGGCAGTGACCTGACCGGGGCGGGCTGGGCGGCGTGCACGGTGGAAGGGTCGGACAAGAAGGAGCTATGGATTGTACGCTCGGGGCCGGATGTGGAGGTCCCCGCCTGGCTGGGCGACCTGCCGGTCAGCAGCCGCTTCGAATACACTCTGGAGGATTGAGACATGGGTAACGGTACGGATAAGCTGGCCATACATGGTGGATCTCCGGTGCGGGAAGCGCCGCTGCCGCCGCGCGGGCACATTGATAGCGAAGAAAGGGAGGCGGTCGGCGCGTACATGGACAAGGTGCTGGCCACGGGTACGCTGGGCGCGTACCAGGGTGAGGAGGAGGAGGCTTACTGCGCGGCGTTTGCGGAGTACCTGGGGGGCGGGTACGCAGACGCGGTGAGTTCGGGGTCGGCGGCGATCTACGTGGCGCTGCTGGCGCTGGAGCTGGAGGCGTTCAGTGAGGTCATCATCGGCCCCTTTACGGATCCCGGCGGGATAATGCCGATCCCGCTACAGAGCATGATCCCGATGATCGCCGATTCTGCGCCGGGCAGCTTCAATACAGGGCCGGAGCAGATCGAGGCGTTGATTTCGCCGCGCACCAGTGCGATTATCGTGCCGCATATCGCGGGCGAACCGGCCGACATGGGCGGGATCATGGCGCTGGCGGGGCAGCGTGGGATTCCGGTTATTGAAGACTGTGCGCAGGCTCACGGTGCGCGGTTCAAGGGGCAGCTTGCGGGGAGCTTTGGCGATTTATCGGCCTTTTCGACGAATTCGGGGAAGAATCACAGCTCTGGGGGGCAGGGCGGCATGGTCTTCACGCGGGATGAGGCGCTCTACCAGTCGGTGAGAAGGATGGCCGACCGGGGCAAGCCACATTTTCTGCCGGAAGGCGCGACGAACATGCAGGCGACGCTGAATTTCAACCAGACGGATCTGGCAGCCGTGTTCGGACTGATTCAGCTGCGCAAATTACCGGATATGATCGAACGAAGAGGGGCGATCGTCGGCCAGTTGATCGAAGGAACGGCGGACCTGGAGATGATCGCGTTGAGTCAGCCGGCACGGGAGGTTGAATCGAGCTACTGGTTTATATCGGTGGCGTTTTACCCGGAGCGGGCGGCGTGCGACAAGGAGAGGTTTTGCGCGAGCCTGCGGGCGGAGGGCCTGCCGGTTACGGACGATTACAGGTACGGGATGCCGCACCGGCAGTCGTGGTACACGGAGCGGCGGGTCTTTGGCAGCAGCGGTTATCCCTGGGCCAGTCCTCTATACAAGGGCGATCCGAATCGCGAGTTCACCTGTCCCAACGCGCAGGCGATGCTGAAGAGCCACTTTACGTTTTCGCTGCATGAGAACTGGAGCACGCGGGAGATAGACGACGTGGTCGCCATTTTTCAGAAGGTGGCGGCGGCGTATCGGGCCGGCTGAGTAAGGTTCGTTGACTTTTCTGGAAGGCCGTTCAGCACTCAGCTAGAGCGGTACGCCTGCAGGGCTCATCAGGATGTTTCGGGCTTGAATAGGGCGAAAAACAGAAACGAACTATCCGCGAAGTCACGCGAAGGATCGCGAAGAACGTCAAGGGCATATCGGGTAATCTTTGCATGACTGCGCGGCATTTTCGCATCAGCCGCACTTTGCTCCCGCAGTTCGCTGTTCAGACAGACGTCAACGCGCCTTAAGTACAAGGCGGGACACCCCTACTCATTTCCCCATGGGAACGAAGGGATACGCAGCTCGCGGTCGGCGGCGGGCAGGTCGATGCGCGCGCCGTGGCGGGCGTGGGAGAGGTGGACGGCGAAGCCGATTTCGGTGGCGCGTCGGGCCTCTTCGACGTCGCAGGCTGTTTTGCCGCGGCTGGCGACGGCGTCGACGAGGTCGCGGACGATGGCCGAGCCGGAGGGGAAGTCGCCTTGCGGGTGGGGAATGGCCAGGGGTTGGGGCGGTGCGTCGGGGTCATGCCAACGCCAGGCGTGAAGGCCATCGTCCATGATGGTGAGGCGGCCCTGGTCACCGATGACATCGAAGGCGGGGCGCTGGCTGCCGCCGGGTGTGAAGTAGAGGTGGACGCCCCCTTGCAGGCCAACAGTACAGCGGCCCGTCGGGTCGAGGCGGCGGCGCGAGTCGGGCGGCTCGGTGGAGGTATCTTCGACAAAGCCGCTCACCCATTGGGGTTCGAGGTCGCCGGCGAGGTGGAGGGCGACGTCGTACCAGTGGCAGCCGTGGTTGATGAGGTTGGGGATGCCGTAGATGATCATGGACTGGAGCCGGCCGACGATGCCGTCGCGCAGGAGCTCGGCGAGGCGGCGGTAGGATACGAGCCAGCGGCGGTCGAGGCCGAAGGCCAGGGGGACAGAGGCATTGCGGCAGGCGTCGAGGAGACGGTCGGCTTCGGAGAGGCTGGTGGCGAGGGGTTTGTCGCTGAGGATGCCGCGGACGCCGGCGGCGACGGCCTGCTGGACCTGGTCGGCGTGCATCTTCTGGCTGGTGGCGAGGCAGAGGATGTCGGGTTGTTGCTGCTGCAACATGCTATCGAAGTGGTCGTAGGCGGCAACGCGGTCCCCCCAGCAGTCGGTGAAGGCCTGACGGGTATCGGCGCCGAGGTCGAAGACGGCGACGATTTCGGTATCGGGCACGGCGTCGAATGCGGTGGCGAAGTTGTGGTTGGCGGGTTTTCTGTCGAGCATGCGATGGCAGCCGGCGATGGCAACGCGCCAAGTCTGGGACATGGTGGAATCTCCTGTGCTTGGACTGCAGTGGTCAGTGGTCAGTGGTTAGTGGTTAGTGAACTGCTGGAAGTCATTAAGGGATGTATAGTGCGAACGGCGTGTGGTCTGCAAGGATACGGAGTGACGGAAGGTACAGTCAGGGATGCTGGAGCGGGCCGTTGATAGTCATAGCGGTGCAGGTTGGGACCAATTGGGCGTTGGCTCGCTTGTCTGCGCTGGCACACGTTGGGGACGAGCCTCGAGGCTGGGAGGGGGGAAGTTTTCGGTCGCAGCGGGTCGCCAAGGTGGTATTGCGCACACACTCGCTGCGGCGGGGGGTTTAGGGG
>WTGY01000144.1 GCA_011523365.1 Caldilineaceae bacterium | reverse complement strand
CGGCCCTCCCTTGTGCGGGGGCTCCGCCCCCGCAACGCCCCCCCCTAATGCCTACCCTACCGGGTGTCGATATTCGTAACAGGTGCCTGTTCGAAGGTGTCCAGCCCGACCAGGTCCCGCCAGTCCCATCAGATCCCCGTAGGCGCCGGTCTTGTGCCTGCCCTCGCACCCGCCTCGACTGACGGACTCCACCGTACGGCCAGACCTGGCGCCTGCACTGCGTCTCGCCCAAAGACGGTAAGCAACCCCAGCCGCAGCTGGCGCCGATTCCCCGCCACACTGTTCCCACCCCAAATCTGGGTTGCACCCCACCACTGGGCGGACTGTGAACAACCGAGGATTCCTTCTTCAGGAACTTGCAGCCGCCAGCTTTTCACTCCACAAGACCAGCAGGCGGACAAGCTCAGCGCGATTCGAGCCGTTATCTTCGGCCCCGGCAAGCGCCAGCACCCTCGCGCTGGGCGGACTGCTCATCGGCACGTGCTCTCCGGCCTCCAGCAGGTTGGCGATAGTTTCAAGCAATACCACACCCTGTGCGTAGTCAGCAACAGACGTTCCCAGCCACTCGGCAGCCTGACCAAGTACTCGTGTGGCGGCTCCTTCCTTGTCCACCGCAGGCGGGATCATGTCGGGTCCTCTACGGCGAAAGAAGCCCTGGATTGCGGCCACAATACTGGGGTCTCGCACCGTGCCGTCCGGGTATACGACGCCGTGTATGTCCCGCCAGCGGCTCTTGCCTATCATCAACTCCCACAGATACCAGCCGACCCCTGCCTCCTGGCAGATTTCCAGCGTAACGTCGTACGGGTTGGCTCGCGCCAGGCAGGCCAGTTCCGAAATGAAGATAGGCTTCTGGTTGGCCTTCGCCACGCGGATACCGTCGTCAATCTGTGCACGGATCGCGGCGCGGGTAGGAAGATAATCGTGATAGGAGAGCACGTCCACATGTGCCTCGACGTTCGGCAGCGTTGCGACATTGGCCACGCCAACCGTGATCGGATGCGCACTGTCGAGTTCCTTCATCACACTGCAGAAATGATGCACAAACCTCCAAATAGTGGCCTTGCGTTCCTCTCTCTCCGGCGTATCATCCCTCACCCAACTGGTAATCAGCGGCTCGTTCATGATGTCCCACATCGTCAACCCAGGCTCCGAACCCAGCGTCTGCACCAGGTCGGCGCAGTAGGCTTCGCCGGCTGGCCAGAACTCAGTCCCTAACCGCTGCACGCCGGGATTCGGAATCCACTTGTTCTCTGTCGAACTGATCGTTGGACGCGTGTCGTCAAAGCAGGAGTCCCACACCACCGGCATGACGCTGATTCCCCGTTCGTGGGCCGCACGCACGAAATGTCTGAGCCGGCCCAGAAAACTCTTGGGGTCATGTTCGTAGACGACGTAAGCCAGGAATGGACGGGCACTGTTCAGGCCAAGCCGCTGGGCGAAGGTCAGTTCACGCTCAACCAGTGCCTCGTCGTAGTCGCGCCAAAACGCGATGTCGTTGACGGCTGTACTGGGCACGTAATTGAAACCGCGCAGATGGCCATAAGGACTTAGGAAATCCATCTGTTTCATCCTCACCGACTTAGCAAATGGAGCAACTGTCCAACTGCGAGATTGGCTGACCCTGCGCGTCGCACAAAAGAAGCTGAACGACCTGTGCTCCTGCAGGAGGCCTGCGTACGCAATCGACTCGCAGCACGTTGAGCGGACTGACGAGGGCCAAGGTCTCCGCCCCCACGTCGCGCCCATCTGCATCCAGCCAAACGAGCTGCACGTTGCCAAGATGGAAAAGGCCGAAGACGCCCGTAAGGCGGATTCCCGCTTCGATGGACTCGGCCTTTAGACGTTGATTCGCACAGCCGGCATCCGTAACCTTGACGATAGGGCCGGGGCAGCGGGCAACGTACCAGTCAATGTCCAGACTCTGAGTTTCACCGGGAGCCATACTGCGCAACGGTCCCAGAATCTCGGCCTCCATATGGAATAGATTGAGCTTGCCGAAATCGAGTCCGCCAACAGGCTCGCCGTGCCCTGTAGTCCAGCACTCAACCGACGCGCCGTCATCGGGATACTCCTCGCCGGGGAAATAGGTAAAACACTGGCAGAACGCGAAATCGGTCGCCTGGTTGACGAAAGCAATCCAACCGGCTTCTGAATCAATGCCAATCTTGCCCAGCTGGTACAGATACTGTGCCCCTAGGAGGTTGGGCCGCACTTCGGGCTGCCATTCAGGGTTGTCCTCCTCCCCGAACATAACGTTGAAACCCCGTGAGAAGCGGCTGTCTGAACTGGTGGGAATGTAAAGCCAGGCCTGTTCGTTGTGGGTCTCCCGGCCGCTGTCATCATGGCTCGTAGCATCCACTTGGACGATGTCCCAAATACCCCAGGATCGCTCCTGGTCGGAAACGTTCGTCATTTCCAAATGAAGGCTGACGCGTCCGCCGCCGGCATGCAGGGTAACCTGGCGGGAGATCTGTACGCCTGTACGGGGGTCGGGAAGGCTCCTCATGCGAATCGCGGCTGAGTCGGCCGACGAGCCCAGGTTCTCCAGATCGTAGCGCCCGGTGTCGAGCACCGGATCCGGAGGACCGTGCCACTGGTCGGGGCTGTCCCAACCCTGGGGCGCCGGCCACGTCTTGTCGCCGCCGTAGTTTTTCCACGCAACGATGCTGCCGTCGCCCATGTTTTCCTCGGCGGTAAAGAGTTTGCCCGCGAGGTTGCGGTCAAACCACAGATAGGGGTAGTCCCCCAGATTATAGGCCATGATGCGGCCGCCAACATCGGGCACCGCAACCAGGCTAACCAGGCCGTTACTCAGCCTGACAGCCTCCCATCCATGAAAATCGATATGTTCTATGCGGCAATCTGATACCGCGGCACCCTGACAAGCCATGCAGAAATTGCCTCCGACCCTTTGGAGCGAACTAAGTGGAGAACAAGCGAGGAGTTTCCTTCATCTTTCTGGGTTGCTTCATTCCTCGTCGAAGGTCGCTTTCCGTATATAGAGCCTGGTCTCTTCCGCAGGACTCTTTTCGTATCCCTTCCAGGCGTAGGGATCGACGCCCGCCACCGGAATGACACGGCGCACGTCGACACGAGCCACCGGCTGTTCATCGGACGTCTTGATCCACGGCAGCAAGGATTCGCTGCTCAAATAGTGGTTGACCAGCACGCGGCGGTAACTATCCTTCGTGCGGTTTCGCAGAGACTGGTGCAGTAGATAGCCGTTGAAAAATACCACACTGCCGGCCTTCACCTCAACCGGCACCTGAGGCGACTCATCAAACCCGGTCGCCATCTCGTCGTGCGTGTCGAACTCATCCGGATTGCCGTGTCTGCGCGTGGGGTAGAGATACCCGCGCCGCTGCGATCCCGGAATGACCCACATGCAGCCGTTCTCAACGTAGGCATCGTCGATCGCAATCCACGCGCCGACTAGCGAACGGTCGCGGGTTGGAATGTAATTTTCGTCCTGATGCCAGGATTGTCCCTGATAGCCGGGCGGCTTGATGAACAGCATCGACTGCATGCACTTCACGTTCCCCGACCAGTGCGCCAGATGCGCGCCCGTTATCTGGCTGAGCACGCCGCTTATCATCGGGTGCCGGGTGTATTTTTCCATGATCGGACTGACATAATGCGGTTGATGGATGGCCAGAATCTTGGAGAGAACCTCTTCATCGCTCAGTACTGGCGGCACCGGTTCGATGGTCAAATTGGGATATCCCCCTCGGGCGACTTTGACAATGTCCCGCTTCAACTCATCCAGTTCAGCCGCGTCTAACAGGTCGGGCACGGCAAGATAGCCGTTGTCCACATAGAATTCGACCTGCTCCTGCTCCACCACTGTGGGAACTTCGATTCGTTCGCTCATCGGCTCACGGTCCACCTGTCAGTATGCTCCGGTCGAAATTCGTTGGGAGCCTTTCCGTAGCCTGACCTTGTTCCGACACCAAGCTGTAACATCTCCTGAACCCTCAATTCAGATCCGCAATCGACTCCTGCACCGCAGTGATTGTGTCCTCGATATCCTGCTCCGTGTGAGAGAGAGTCAGAAACATCGGGTGCATTGGATGTAGGTAGAATCCGCGGGCCAGGCACCCCTGCAGCATGGCGATGCAACGGTCTTTGTCCTCCTCTTCAGTGACTGGAGTAGGCATGGGCCCTGTGCCGGTCAGGCGGTAGCCGAGGCCGCCCTCTTCGCAGGCCGCATTGATGCCTTCGATCAGGCGGTTGCCGATCTTCCACTGGTAAGCGATCCCGTCTCGCCGCTTGACCTCTTTGATGACCGTCTCAATCGCGACCAGGCTGGGCAGGTCGCAGTGAAAGGTCGCCGCCATCCAGCTCGACTGGCACTGCGGCGAATCCAGAATTTCTTTGCGGCCGCCGACAAAACTGCCGGGATATCCGTTCGCGCAGGCCTTCGCGAAAGCCGTCAGATCGGGTGTGACCCCGTAGTACTCCCCTGCCCCGCCGAAGGCAACCCGAAAACCTACCTTGACCTCGTCAAAGATACACAGCGCGCCGTACTGATGGGCCATGTCCACGCAGCCCTGCAGAAATCCTTCCGGCGGCCCGCTGTCGCGAATCGTTTCCATGATCACACACGCGACCTCGTTGTCGCTCTGCTTGAAGATGTCCTCCAGTGCGTTGAGATCACCGTAGGGAGCCTCAATCGTAAGCGGAGCGATCACAGATGGTGCACCCTCGTCCTCGGTACGCGACCAGTCGTGCCAACCATGGTAACCGCTGCGGATGACCTTGTCGCGGCCGGTGTAAGCCCTGGCGAGCCGTACCGCCGCCGACGTGGCCGCACTGCCCCCGATCAGGAAGCCGAGCATCTCCACCGCGGGAATCAAATCAATCAACGTCTCCGCGACTTCAAGTTCCTTCGGGTGCGCAGTGCTGTAAATTGTGCCTTCCTCCATCTGCGCCTGCACCGCCGCGTTGATGACAGGATCGTTGTACCCGAGCAGGATGGGACCGAAGCCCATCAGGTAGTCCAGATACTCGTTTCCGTCCACGTCCCAGAAGCGGGCGCCGGCCGCCCGCTGGGTGAAGACCGGATATCCGAGCTCCAGCATGTCATGGCTGCGCTTGTGCCCCTGGCATCCGCGCACGATCAACTGATCGGAGCGGTCAAGGAGAGATCTGGATTGTTCGATGTTGTATGGTTTGACAGGCATGCGGGTTGCTCCTGTAGCGAAATGGGTGGCGCGTCTTGCAAACGATCAAGAAATAGGCACGGAGGACCTTGAAACCCTGGCTTTGGTGCGATAGCGAATATCGCGCGGAGCTATTGATTGCTATCGGTTAGCTGAACGCGGCGGGGTCGCCGAAAGTGATTGGGCAGAAAGTCGGCTCGTCAATGAATGCGGTTAGCCCCTGTCGCAGGTCTTCCTTCGGGCGGGACTTTTCCGTCCTCATGTGTACGGCAAAGCTGCGCCGAGGTTGTGACGACAAGTTGGGACCGCTGCCGTGGAAGGTGAGCTTCTGGTGGAAGCTGGCGCCTCCCGGCGGCAGGATGGCGGCCACCTCCTGCCATTCCTGGCCGTGAACGTTTCGGATCCTTTCTCGCAGAGCTTCGTATTCCTGGGACTGAAAGTCGCTTTCTGTCGAAAGTCCCCAAAGGTGCGAACCCGCCACGAAGTTCATCGGCCCTGTTTCGGGCGTAACGTCGCTGAGAGCTACCCAGGCCGTGAACAGTTCACTGTCCTCCTCCCAGGCCCCCCAGTAGTTGTAGTCCTGGTGCCAGCCGATGTTCGTACGCGGCGTCTCCCCGGGTAGGGAAGGCGGCTTGTAGAGTAACTGCACCCACCAAACCTGTACGGCCTTGGCGCCGGTAATCTCAGCAGCCTTCTCGCCCAACTGCGGATGCGACACCAGCTCCATGATGGCCTTGCTGGCGATCTGAGGCTTTTCGATTTTGCAGAGGATATTGGGGTCGTCGCCTGGATTCCAGCGCGAAGGGCGCGGCGGAACGCCGGTGTCGTACTGTCCCGCGCGTACCGCGTCCATCCCGGCGATCGCCCGCTCCACGACATCCAGCGGGATCAACGGTTCAGGACAGAGGCAAAAGCCATCCTCTTGATAGCGCTTCTGTGCCAGCGCCGTCTCTTCTCTCTGCATCCTTCATCCTCCATTCCGGGCCACCGGTGGTGAAGTAGGGCAATCCCCAATGCCGTAAGCCCTTGCTATCCCGCAAGTCGCATCGCCTCCAGGGTCTCGTAGCAGGCGCCCAAAGGATGGTAATCGGTCTTGGACGGCGGGCTCTTGAGGTCGTCGTACTTCTGACTGTTTGCGTCCAGAATCCGGTACCATCCGCCGTACTCATGATCGACAAAATGCTTGTCCGAATACGCCCACGCCTTGTCGTACCACGCCCAGTAGCTCTCGTCGCCGGTACGCAGCGCCAGCGCGGCCGCCGCCGCGAACGTTTCCGAAAGCACCCAGTAATAACGGTCGCGGTCGAGGATTGTACCGTCGGGCGCAAAAGTATAGTGCATGCCTCCATTCTCGTCGTCCCAGCTCTTCGCGAGCGCTACGTCAAAGAGATGTCGCGCCCGCGGCAGCATCCACTCCTCCGGGCGGTACCGCTCCAGAATCAACAGCAATTTGGACCACTCCGTGAAGTGCCCCGGCAGGTAGCCGTAAGGCTTAAACAGGTTCTGTGGATCGTCCTTATTGTAATCCCAGTCGTGTGTCCAGTCAGTGCGGTAGTGTTCCCAGACCAGCCCGTCCGCCTTGTCGGCCAGGTCCACGCAGATGCGCCTCGCTAGCAGATGGGCGCGATCGAGGTAGCGAGACTCGCCGGTGGCCTCGAAAGCGGACAACATCGCTTCACACATATGCATATTGGCGTTCTGGCCGCGATAGGGATCAACTGCATTCCAATCGCCTGCCGCTATCAAATCGGAGTAAAGTTGCGCCTCTGGCTCCCAAAAGCGCCTCTCCAGAAGCTCGTAAGTCTCGGATGCAAGTTCAACCGCGCCGTCAACGCCCGCCTTTGCTGCGCAGGCCGCGGCCAGCAGTACAAAGGCGTGCCCGTAGCAATGACGGTCGCCGTCTTCGACATCCCGGCCGCTCAGCACCCAGGCGAATCCGCCGTCCGGCTGCCGGTGCATCTCCGTGAGGCATCGCAGCCCATGAGCAGCAGCATCTCTGTAGGCGGGCTCGTTCAACGTCAACGAAGCCACCGAATAGCAGTAAACGAAGCGGCAGGTCCCGACCAGGTGCTTGGTCATGCGGTCGAAGACCGAGCCGTCATCACGCATCTGGTTTATGAAGCCGCCGTACTCGTTATCGATACTGGCCGGGTGGTAAAAGGAGATGATGCTGCGAATGTGGTCGCGCAGGAAATCAGGGTCGCGATATGACATTGTCGGTTCTCCCCTTCTCTGGTATCTGGTCTTGTGGATCCATATAGGGTGGCGCCCTCAGATCCAAGGCCCCCAGGGATCACACTTCTTCAACCTGTCGCCAAGCGCAGAGTAGATATCGGGCAGGTCGAACACCTCGAGACAGTTTTCAATGAAACATGAGAACGGCCAATTGTGCAAGGGATTGTCGACTAACAATTGATAGCTGGGGAGGTAGTGGACCAGTTCGCACGTGGGCCGCGAACTGTGCAACAGCGCGGCCAGCGCCACCGGCGCCGAGCCGATACCACGACCAATCAGATGAACGGTCGCGCCTCCGTCTTCTAGGCAGTCCATCGTGCGCAGCAGGTCATAGACTCGCCTTCCCAGATAGCTTTCGCCCATCATGCTGCCGAAGCTGGCGTAGAGATAGTCGGCGCCGTAAGGTTCAAGCAGGTCGCCGGAACCGCAGGTTGTGGGGAAGCTCTGGCCTGTGCCCCGCAGGTCTGCAGCGAGGACGCGCTGCCCTTCATTCAGACGCCGCTGCAGCCAGGGAAGCGAAGCACAGTCCTCCTCGCTGGACAAATGGCCAACGAAAAGAAAGACCTCGCCCTCAGGCCTGCGGCACTGGTTCTCAAGGTCCCCGAACATGGTCAGAATAACTTGGATGCCCGGTTCAGTTTCCACCGCGAATTGGTAGCCCTTGCCGGTCCTGGGGTCTTGCCCACCGCTGCGGCGCAAGTAGCGGTAGTGGGGCTTCGCGTCGGGCATGTCGATATGCAGGAGGTTTCTGACCACTTCCTTTAGAGACGTTTCATCAAGTTGGGAGCGCTTCGCCAGCAGCTCCCCCGCCCGCGCCTGAGTAAAGCTGAAGATCTTCTTGCTGCCGAAGGGGACCACCTCGCTCCCGGCGGCGTTGAGCTGCGTCTCCGGAATCTCCTCCATCACCGGCTCCTGGCACTCAACATCCAACTCGGCATGCTTGATGAAGAAGCGGTACATCGCCTCCCGCGCATGTTTGTGGAAACCGTGGTCCAAATGGCCCACGCTGATTTCGGCGGAGTCAGGCGAGCCCAACAGAGTATGGATCTTCTTCATCTCGGCATGAGCCTGCCTTGCACCGCGCAGATCAAAGTAGCAGTTCTCCTCGGCCAGGATCATGGTTGGACGCGGCGCATAGGCCAGTAGCAGGTCGGCCTCGTCCAGGCCAAACGCCAACGCACGCGGCGGGTTCTGTTCGGCATCCGCCGGCAACTCATTCTCCAGATTGCAGAGCCAGCTGGTGATATAACAGTCCGGCGCCGCCATCGTAATGCGCGGATCAAGCGCTGTCACCTGTGTCGTCTGCGTCCCGCCGCCGGAGCAGCCGGTTACCCCGACGCGCGTCGCGTCCGTTTCCGGCCGCGCCAGCAGATAGTCAAGCCCGCGGATCGCGTCCCATGCGAACCAGCTGCCCACAAAGTCGCCGGTCAGAAGCATGCGGTTGCCGATCATGTTGTGGGCCACCGTCGACCTGGGCCCGGTCTCCCCTTCCGGTACGCCCTCTTCAGCGTAAAACTGCCGCCGCTCCCCCTGCGAGACCGGGTCCACAATCAGGACGGCAAAACCTTTAGCCGCTAAACCGCGAGCAAAGAACTGGTAAGGCCCATAGGCCTTGCCTGTATCGGAGTGCCCGCACAGGCCGAGGACACAAGGCAACTCAGAGTCGAACTGTCCTGGCAGGTAAAGGTTGGCGCTGACCAGAAAACCGGGCCGGCTTTCGTAAACCACCTTTTCCAACCGGATTTCTCCAAGATCCATCGTTCCGGTTATTTGCGCCTTCAACTCCGTTCTCGCCGGCAACGCCGGGAAACAGCGCGCAGCCTTAGCGCGCACCTCCTCCACGTATGCCTCGGCCTGAGCCCGCGTCTGAATTGCGTCTAGCCTTGCAGCCCGTTCCTGCAGGATGCTGCGCACGCGGCCGACCGTGTACTCGTGGACCATATGTCCGTAGCGATTATTGTACATGCTTGGATTTCCATGAATGGTTGAGTGATGGACAGTCTAACCCTTGATGCCACTCATGACAACCTTCTGCAAAAATCTCTCTGAAGAAGAAAGAGTTGATCTGACCGAGCAGAAAAAAGGAAAGGACGTTGGGCCGTGCATGTCAAATACCCCGAAAATATAGTAGAACGAACGCGTTCTACATGTTTCGTTGACCAAAGCTGATTTACACGGTATAAGAGAAGCCATACCCTGCACTTGTGAAAAGGAGACCGGTATGCCAAGCCCATTCCCTGGCATGGACCCATATCTTGAACATGGCGCGCGCTGGCCGGATCTGCACCACCGCCTGATCGCATACACTTCTGAGTGGCTTCGACCGCAGTTGCGTCCCAAATACGTTGCTCGCATCGACGAAAGAATCGAACTGAAGCCGTATGGCAAAGAGCTTACCGGCAGTTCCCTTGTGGTAAAGACTCCTCGCCAACTGTCGGGGCCACAGGTTGCCAATGGCTCGCCGGTGACCGATGAGCCACAAACGATCAGATTCTTGGATGACGAACGACGCGTTCCATACATCCAGATCGTCAACGTCGCGTCAGGAGAGGTTGTTACACTGATCGAAGTGTTGAGCCCTGCCAATAAGATTGGACGCGGGCGAGACCAGTATTTTGAAAAGCAGGACAAGATTCTGGGCACGCCCGTAAACTTGGTTGAGATCGATCTCCTGTCGCGGCCCACTGCAACATATGCTCGCTTCTTCGAACTGCACTCTCCCCACGATTGGCGCTACAACATATGCATCAGTCGACCCCAAAGGCGTACAAGCGTGGAAGTCTACGCGATACCCCTGTGGGACCGGCTGCCGCGCTGCAAGATTCCACTGTTGCCCGAAGATGATGACGCTGTGGTGGACCTTAATTCTGTTCTTGCTCGCTGTTACGAGGTAGGTGCCTATCACCTGCTGCTTGACTACAGCAAGCCTCCGCCGGTTTCGTTGAGCAAGGCTGAAGAAGAGTGGCTCGAAGCGCTGCTCCTGGACAAAGGCATGCGAACGGCGCCGGCGCCGCAATAACCCCGCGACTCCCTCTTGGCTCTAAGGCATACCAGCCTGCGATAGGAAATGCTCACTAGAATAGGACGAGGAGGCTGAAATGCTTTCCGATCCGGTCTTTCCCCTGATCCAACTTCCCGCCGAATATCGAACCCATCGCGCCACCAGGCGAGTCGATCTGGACCCGGGCCAATCCTGTGACCTGATAGCCGCCCAGGGCCCCGGCTGCGTCCGGCATTTCTGGATAACCGCCAAATCGCCGGAACACCTCCGTATCGAGATCACCTGCGATGGCGGCGAGCCTCAGGTCAGGATGACGTTGCACCAGTTCTTCGGCGTCCTGCTGGGATTGGCCCCATATCGCATCGAGTCGGCTCCGATCAAGCTGATGCCCCTGAACGGCTACAACGCCTACCTCCCGGTCCCCTTCCAGCATTCGTGCCGCATCAGCCTGCACAACACGGGACCTGAATCGACCTCAGTCTGGTCGATGGTCAACTGGCAGAAATACGACAACCGCGTCACGGTCACCTCTTACCAGCTGCACGCGCAATTCAGCCAAGAAAAGCCCGCCGAGCCCTTGGGTTCGACGCTTCTCGGCGCGGTCCGAGGCAAAGGCTTCGTTGCCGGCCTGTTTCACGCAGTCCAACGCAAGGACTTCCGGGACATGATCTGGCATACCGGCGGTGACACTTGGCTGATCGACGGCGAAACCGGTCCCCACGTCCTGCGCGGCATCGGCAGCGAGGACGTCTTCGGCCACTCTTTTGGCATGTACCCTGAAATGAGCGATTGGACGGGGGCGCCGCACGTAGTTGGCCTGAACGCTGACTGTTCAGAAGTCGTCGCCTATCGCTTCTTTGGCGCCGACACCGTAACCTTCAACGCCTCGCTGTCGTTGCGTTTCGGCACGCGCGCCAACGACATGGAGAGCGCTCTGTACTATTACAAAGAAGCGGGGAGCGACGCCCCGGCAGTCGAGACCCCGGGCCGCTGGACGCTCTCCGGACCATTTGAGTGCCAGACATTCGACGACTTTGAACGGGCGGAGTTTCCCGAGAAGCCCGAAGACCAGTGGCCGGCTGAGTGGGAATGGGGCGGGCGGCCCTTGACAGCGGTGAAAACAGAGCCGGAGTTGACCTGGATCGACTTCACCCGCTGGTTTCGCCGCGACGCCACCGGCAACACGGGCACGCAGCCTGCCGGCGTCGCCGCCTACGCCGAAACCGTGCTGCTGGAGGATTCAGACAGGCGAGTTACGCTGCGGCTCGGCTTCGACGACTGGATGAAGATATGGCTTAACGACGAGCCGGTTACGACGCACAGGCACGAAACAGGCTTTGCAATCAGCGAGGTGCCTCTCAAGCTCAGACGCGGCGAGAACCGGTTGCGGCTGAAGCTGAGTAGCTTCGACAACGTCGAGTGGCGCTGCTGGGCATTCAGTTGTGTAGTTTTGAACACAGAATGACCGAGATTCACCCTCGGGCGCGCCTCAGAGGGACATCTCCCAAACCCGAACATTGCTAATCGTCGCGCTGCCGGCCTCTACCGCGAAGCCCAGCCGCCCGCCCGGCTTGTGGTCCATCGTGAAGCACTGGACGTGCTCGTCGTCAATGTAAAGTTCCACCTGCGCATCGCGCAGCAGCAGCCGCCAGCGCGCCGGTTCGTCCGGCGTGAAGTTGTACGGCTTTGCATCCTGCATCTTGAACGAATAGCCGTCGTAGCGCCCGACCGCCACGCGTCCGTCGCTCTGCGCGAACAACAGGGTCCCCTCGTTTACCGTCTCCCCTTCCACAAACAGCCCCGCCCCGGAAATCGCGGCATCGGAAGCGTGCACCGTCACCTCCGCCTCCAGTATGACACCGCTCGCTGTGTCGTACTTCGCCGGCAGGATGGCTAGGCCCCCTGATACCGCGCAAAGTTGCGCCTGTCCGGCCTCCAGGGAACATGCGTCCTCCTGCAGGGCGTACAGTTGGCTTCCTTCCAGGAAGACACGCACTTCCCTTCCCTTCAGCGCCTCGTTGCCCGTCCACCAGTGCAAGCTCAGGATGCCGGCCTCGTCTCGCTGCACCGATTTCAAAGGCGAGAAGTAGATGTCCTCTGGGCCGGCGTGCCCGCTGCGCGGAACCGTGTGGTGATTGAGCAACAGTTCGTCCCCGCAGGGATAAAAGCGGGCAAAGTATGTGTAGAGAATGGGGCTGCTGCCCAGAAACGGCGCCTGCCCGGGGTCGAGCACATAAGGCCCGGCCTGGCTCTCCGAACTCAGCACGAACATCCCCCCCTCGCCCGCCGGCAGCCGCGAACGCTGGCGTGCGCCCAGCGGCGCCGACCCTACCCCCAGGAGCATGTAGTAACGGTCGCCGAACTTCTCCACTGCCCCCACTTCAACGCGGTCCCCCCACACCCCGGTCTCGATCACCGGCGGCGCCGCGCGAAAGTGCCGTCCGTCATCAGAGACGACGCAGCCGGCCGTCCCGCATAACCCCGCCGGACCGTGCCGCGCCACGGCCGTCAGAAAGCCGATGTAACCCTCGCCCTCCTCACGCGGCAGCGCCCAGATGCAGTCCCAACGCGGCCTGGTAAAAGTAGGGTCATCGTGGTACCAGCGTGAATCGGCCCGGCAAATGTACTCCTCGTCGGGAAGGCGCGTCCAGTTCAGCAAATCGTCTGACTCGGCAAAGAAAATCTCCTGAATGCCGGCCCGCTCCTCCGAAAAGTTGAGCATGAACTTCTCCCCCGCCCGCCAGACCATGCCCGTGCCCAGCCAGACCGCGTCATCCGCCTTGTGGATGATTTCGCCGTGGTCGTCAAAATGGACGCCGTCTTCCGATACTGCCACGCTCATCCCGTCCCAGCGCACGTCGGCGAGCGAGTTGCTCAGGTAAAAGAGGTAATGCTTGCCCTCATGAAAGTAGAGCCAGGTATCCCACATGCGCGCGACAATGCTGGGTTTGAAGATCATTGCTGATTCCTTTCCGGTCGGAGATGTACGAGCTGACGGACTGGAGTTCTACCCCTTAACGCCCGTTATCACGATGCCCTGGATGTAGTGTTTCTGTGCAACGAAGAAAAGGAGTACCGGCGGCAGCATCGCGATGAAGGAGACCACCATCAGTTCGGACCACAGCACGCCATGCGCAGCCCGCAGGAATGAGAGCGCGATCGCCAGCGGAAAGGTTTCCATCCTGCTCAGATAGATCAACGGCCCCAGAAACTCATTCCACGCCCAGGTAAAGGCGAAGATGGCGGTGATGCCCAGAGCCGGCTTGCTCAACGGCAGCATGATACGAAGGAACAACCCAATGACGCCGCAGCCGTCGATTCGCGCCGCGTCGTCCAGCTCGCGTGGGATGGTGGTATAGAACTGTCGAAGCAGAAAAACAAAGTAGGCGTTGGCGAAAAAGTGGGGAACAATCAGTGGGTTGTACGTGTTTATCCAGCCGAACTTGGAAAACAATATAAAGAGAGGGATCATCGTTACCTGCTGCGGCAGCATCATCGTACTCAGTACAATAATGAAGAGGACACGGCTTCCTCGAAAGGTCAGTCGGGCGAAAGCGAAGGCGACAACGGCGTTGGAAAGAACCGTCCCCAGTGTGATCATGAGGCTCATGTACATCGAGTTGCGCACAAACACCACGAACGAAACCGGGAAAATCGTCACTGCCCGAACGTAGTTCGACCACACGAACGGGTCCGGAATCCATATCGGCGGAAACTTGGTGATCTGGTGCGGTGGCTTGAGCGATGTGGAGAGCATCCACGCCAGCGGAATCATTACGATGATCCCTCCGGCAATAAGTACGGCGTGGATAAAGAACGTTTGCGTTCTCCGGCTTCGCTCTATGCTCGCACGCGAACTGCCCATACCGACTGCCGCGCCGCTCATGACCTCTGACCTCCGATCTCTGTCTCATAGTAGACCCAGGCCTTGGACGATCGGAAGAGAACTAACGTAAAGACCAGGAGTATAAGGAAAAAGATCCAGGCGTAGGCGCTGGCATACCCCATCCGGTACTGCCGGAAGGCCACCTGATACAGATAGAGAACCATCATGAGCGTGGCGTTCGCAGGGCCGCCCTTGCCCTCCGTCATCACGTAAACGTTGGTGAACACCTGTGATGACCAGATAATCTGCGTGACCACCACAAAGAACAAGGTCGGGCTGATCATCGGAATCGTAATGCTGCGGAAGCGCCGCCATATACCGGCCCCGTCAATGGTCGCGGCTTCGTACAATTCGGTGGGAATGCCCTGCAGCCCAGCCAGGAAAATGAGCATATTGGAACCCGCGCCCCACACACTCATGAGAACCAGGGCCATCTTAGCCGTACTCCTGTCGAACAACCAGCGCGGACCCTCGATTCCCACCAGCGACAGCGCCCAGTTGATTAGACCGAATTCAGGCTGAAACAGCCACAGCCACAGCAGCGAAGTGGCGATGCCGGGAATCACAGCAGGCAGATAGTAAACGACCCGGTAGGTGGGCTGCCCGGAAATGTTCTGGTTGAGCAGCATCGCGATGAAGAACCCAACGCTGATAGTCAGAGGGATGCTGAGGAAAACGTAATAGGCCGTGTTGTAAAGCGTCGTCCAGAAGAGCGTTCGCGTCGTGTCAAAGGAGAGAAGTTTGGTGTAGTTCTCCAACCCCACAAACTCCAGCGTGAACAGGTCGGTCTCAGTAAAGCTCAGGCCCAGCGAAGTCAGCATGGGGCCGAGAATAAACGCCAGAAAACCTATCACCCAAGGCGAGACCAGGAGATACGCGATCAACTCCTCCCGCTGCCGCAACGTACGGCGCGACCAGGCATTCGATGCCAGCAATCTGGTCCACGGAGTCTGGCTGCTCTGAAGTTCGGCGCTCATGTTTTGGGTCTGCCTTCCAATCCCGAGTTACAAGAAACGAGCGGGTAGGGAGAAGAAGAAAAGGAGAAGGAAAGGCATTGTTCTACCTCGTCTTGGGGCCCCACCTACTCCTCTTCTTCATCCCTACAAATCCAGCTTGCTCAGGCGAAAATCTCGTCGATGCGCTCCACAATCAGATTGACGCCCTCTTCGAGGCCAATTTCACCGGTCACCCAGATCTGTTCCCAGATCGGACCGAACGCCTCGGAGTTGACCTTGTCGTTCTCCTGGAAAGCCGGGTTCAACCGTGTGTGCTCCATAATACGTGAGAATGCAGCCACGTCGTAGCCCGCCTCCGCGCCCATTGATCGCACGTCCCAGGCATCTCCGGCCACGCTGCGCCGCGCCGGCTGCAGTCCGACAATACTCAACGCCATGACCTCCTCAGCCTGCGGCGAGGTCAGGAATCTCACCAGCTGAACGGACGCGTCAGGCTCCTTCGTCTTCTTTGCTATCACGTACCCATTGCAGAAGGTAAGGCCTGCCTTCGTGCCGTCACGTGCCACCGGTAGATCTATGAAGTCCCACGCGAAGTCGTTCTCACGAATGTAGTTGGTCACGGTCCAACTGTGAGATTCCATGAACGCCACTCTGCCGGTCGAAAACACGTTCCACCATCCCATTTCTGGAATCGACCCGGCTATCGGCGCCACTGGATTGTCACCATAGATCTGATCGTGGTTGAATTTGAGAGCCTCCACCGCCTCTTCACTGTTCAGAAGGCATTTCGTACCGAAGATTTCGGTATTCATCCACTCGCCGCCGTTCATCCAGACGTAGTGTTGAATGTACCCCTGTGCAACGTAATTTCCCCACTGGACGATGTTTCCGCTGTCATCCCGCTTGGTCGTTGCCTCGTATGCCGCCAGGTAGTCGTCCCAATTCCAGCTACCGTCCGGATGGTTGACGCCGGCCTCATCCAGGAGGTCCTTGTTATAGGCCATCACCACCGTTGATACGTACTTGGGCATACCGAACAACTGCCCGTCCAACAGATGGGCATTGACCAGAGCCGGATAGAAGTCCTCCAGATATTCGCTCTCGAAATAATCGTCCAGCTGCAGCAGCTGTCCCTTCTGCAACAGGTTATAATTGATGTTGTCCCATACGAACATGACATCGGGGGAATCGCCGGCCACCGCCTGCGTGTAGAGTTTGTCGGCATAGTCGGGCGATTCGGCATTCTCAAAGGTGACGTTGATGCCGGGATTTTCTTCCTCAAAACTGGGTATGATTTCGTCCGTCCAGAATGCGATCCCCTCAGGACCAACCCAACTACCCTCCGCCAGTCTGATCTCGATAGGCTCCTCGGCCATCGACGCCCCCGAATCTTCAGGGGCGGCCGCCGGGGCAACGCAGGCCGCAAGCAGCCCGCCCCCTGCCGTCGCCACGGACAGGCTCAGAAAATCGCGTCGGTTCATTCGATTTGCCATGGTTCCTCCTGATTCAGAATTAGGACAGCTTTTTGACGGCTGCGATGCAGTCCCTATCAGTCCACCACCATCTCCTGTTGCCGCTACTGTTGGATTCTTGAATCCTAACAGCTCCTGCCGGCCTCCTGGAGTGGGATGCAAGCGGTGTGGAAGCTTCCACACCAGATCCAGTCAAAAGTCCCCCCCGCTCCTCAGATCAGGCCAGCGTGCTTTCTTTCGCGTATCTTTCGAACAAGAACGCAGCAGGAAGCACGCCGGCCTGGGGCCGTCAAGGTTCAAGCCTTGACAGGGTCCAATGCGCCCAGATTCAACGTCTGTCCGGGCTGACCAACTGCACGGCTATCAGGCGAAAATCTCGTCAATGCGTTCAACGATCAGGTTAATGCCTTCTTCCAGGCCAATCTCAGCCGTAATCCAGATCTGGTCCCAGATTGGGCTGAAGACCTCGGAGTTGACCTTCTCATTCTCCTGGAAGGCCGGGTCAAGTCGGGCATCGTCCATGATGCGAGAGAATGCAGCCACATCATAACCGGCCTGCGCACCCATCGAATCTACATCCCAGACCTCGCCTGCAACACTGCGCCGCGTCGGCTGCAGTCCCACAATGCTCAGCGCCATCGCTTTCTGCGCTTCAGGCCCCGTGAGGAACCTTACCATCGCCACCGCCGCGTCCGGCTCCTGCGTCGCCCTTGCGACGCCATAGCCGTCGGCAAACGTCAGGCCGGCCTTCCCACCGTCATTGGAAACTGGCAGATCGGTGAAGTCCCAGTTGAAATCGTTCTCGCGTACATAATTGGTCACAGTCCAACTGTGGGATTCAGCAAACGCGATCTTCCCTGTCGAGAAGATGTTGTGCCAGCCGACTTCCGGAACTGAACCTGCAATCGGCGCGACCTGGTTATTGCCGTAGATCAGGTCGTAGTTATACTTTAGGGCCGCAATGGCTTCTTCGCCGTCAAGAAGGCACTTTGTACCGAACAGCGGCGCGTTCATCCATTCGCCCCCGTTCATCCAGACGTAATGTTCCATATACTGCTGTGCTACATATCTGCCCCACTGGACGATTTCGCCGCTGTCATCACGCTTGGTCGTCGCCTCGTAGGCGATCACGTAATCGTCCCACGTCCATGTGCCGTCAGGATATTCGACACCGGCCTCGTCGAGGATGTCCTTGTTGTAGGCCATTGCCACTGTAGACACATACTTGGGCATACCGTACAACTTCCCGTCCAGCAGATGGGCATCCAGTTTTGCCGGATAGAAGTCCTCCAGGTCCGCCGGGGCGAAATAGTCGTCCAACTGGAGGAACTGGCCCTTCTGCATCAGGTTATAGTTGACACCGCCCCAGACGAACATCACGTCCGGCGCGTCTCCGGCCACCGACTGCGTATACAGCTTATCCGCATAGTCGGGCGACTCCGCGTTCTCGAAGGTCACGCTGATGCCCGGATGGCCTTCTTCAAACGCCGGGATGATCTCATCGGTCCAGAATGCAATCCCTTCAGGACCCACCCAACTTCCCTCGGCCAGTCTAATCTCCACTGGCTCCTCGGCCATGCCGGCCCCCGCATCATCCGTGGCCGGGGCAGGAGCAACGCAGGCCGCAAGCAGCCCGCCGCCGGCAGTCATCGCCGACAGCTGCAGAAAACTACGTCGATTGAAGCGCTTGTTCATCTTCTCCTCCTGAAATGTGTTCAGAGTCTCCAATACATTCATGTGATGGCATCCTATTGGTGGTCCATTGGTCGAGCCCTGGTCGCCACTCTCATATCTAATTGGTACATTATCCAGGCGCTGCCGGGTCTCACAGTTCTGCTCTCCTGAAGGCGGACGCGGCAGCCCCAATCAGTCCCGAATCCGCCCCCATAGCCGCCGCGTGAATGGGCAGACCGCGGCTGTTCTCAGCCCAAATGTGAGCCCGTGTTGAGGCGACGAAGCTGTCCCAGAATTGCCCTCCTGACGATCCAAGCCCGCCGCCAACCACGATCGCCTCTGGGTCCATCACGTTGACCAGAAACGCAACACTGTTGCCGAGCGCTTCACCCGCGCTACGGACAACACGTAAAGCTGCCTCGTCTCCCTGCGCCGCTGCTATCGTTACATCCTCGCCCGTTCTCGCTGCCCCTGAACTGTACCGATTGTATCTCTCTACCAGAGCGGGGCCGCTGGCAATATCTTCCAGAATTGGACTCAGTGCCTTGCCGCAGGCATCGCATTCCACGGTGAACGGACTGCTGGCCATGACCAGGGCATTGCCGCGAGCTCCTGCGAACGGACGACCATCCTGGACCATCGTACTCGAAATACCCGTTCCCACCGTCACGTAGACAAAGAGCCTGTACTCCCTTCCGGCGCCGTACATCGCCTCCGCCAAAGCACCCGCCCGCACGTCCGACTCGACGACTGTAGGCCCATGTCGTGAGAATTCCGCCTGTACCGGCATATCCTGCCAGGCGAGTGAGTGCGTACTGGTAATGTTCCCTTCTGGATCAACCAGCTCAGGCACGCCTACGCCGATGCCCAGGGTCCGCAGCCTCCTCTCCTCTGCTTCCTCCATCAACGACTCAGCCAGGGCAATCGCATCGCTGAGCACTGCCTGCCCATCTCGCAAAGCCAAAGTGGGAATGGTCCGCCGGGCGAGAACAACGCCTTGCGGGAAGGCGACAAGCCCGGCCGCGATCTTGGTACCGCCAACATCCAGGCCAATTGCATAGGCAGTTGGCTTACGGTTCTCTGCCATTCGAGAACACTTCCGGAACGTCCGGTGAATACTTGGGCGCGATCCCGCACAGAAATGTGACAGGCGCGTTCGACATGTTGTAGTACTGGTGCGGAGTGCCCTCCGGAACGAAGAATCCGTCCCCTGGACTGAGCTCAAACCAGGTCGGACTCTCGTTTTCTGGCACCCGCACGTTCAGCGCGCCCTCAAGAAGGTAGAGGCTCTCATCGCCGCCGTGTACCTCCAGGTCGCTGCGCTGCCCTGCCAGCAACTGCATCTTCCCCACCGTCAGATGCTCCGTCGCCGCCAGGATTCCCACCAGCAACTGCTGCTCCGTCCCCTCCAGCCGCCACAGAAGGTCCCCGTCGCGTACCGGCCGGATCGTGAATTCCTCCGTAGCTTGCGCTTGTGCCCTTGGCCAGCGGCCAAGCCACTGGTCCTGAGAATACTTTGGCGACGTCAGATTCGGCTTCGTCTGCGCGTATGACCCCGACGTGCCCTGAGAAGGCGGCGGTGCGAAGAACTCGATGACACGCAGAGGTTCACTACTGAAGTTGAAGGCGTGATGCCACGTGTCGCGGCGAAAGAAGGCCGCTTCGCCCTGCCCTACACGATGCACTTCACCTGTCTCAGGATTGCTCAGCACCATCACCCCGCTGAGCACGTACAACACCTCGTCCGCCGCGAAGATGGTACGGTAGTTGTCCGAGTGTCGAAACGCACCCCCGGGAGGAAGGCCGAAAACCAACTGATGGATCTTACTGCTGGAAACGTATATCCAGTCGGCCACCTCCCCCGACTCCTCGTCGCCCCACAAGTGACGCGTCACCGTTTCATAGGGGATATGCGCCGGGCCGTCGAATGTAGGACGCGGCGAGGCCGAATAGCTCATCAGCGCTGCGTCCAGTCGTGGACAAGGTGCTCCGCTATTTCCTCTACCTCCTCCTCCTCCTCCTCGAAAGTAGGCGGCGTGAACGTACTCCCGAGCTCCTTAGATTGCCCGTCGCGACCAGACTCCTGCGCCTTGAGCATGATCTCCAACACATGGTAGGCGTGCTCCGGCTGTACAATCGGCGTCGTGCCCTCTTGTATGCACTCAATCAAATGACGTATGCCGTCCGTCCAGGTCCAGCTCCGGTCCGTGCCTTCATGAATCTGCCACGCGCCGACGTCGTTGCGCCACAGTTCATATCCAGTTGGCGCCCAGTCGTCTCCCGTCATCTGGATCGTTCCCTGGCTGCCATAGACTTCGACGGCGGGGCTTCGGTACTTCTGCATCGTGAAACCTGTCGTCACAACCCCGAATACATTCTCGCCCCAATCGATCAACACGTGGGCGTTGTCCTCGGCCTCCACCTGCATCATCTTACCTCCGACCACCCGCTCGGGAATCGCCACGCCAGTCATTGCCATCACCCGCTTGGCGGGCCCAAGCCAGCCCGTAAGGCAAGTGATGTTGTACACACCGAGGTCGAACAGCGCGCCACCCCCTTCGAGGTAGAACCATGGCCTCCAATCCGGCCCGGCATGTCCGTAGCGGGCCCGCGCCATCAGCACCTTGCCAATATCTCCCCGGTGAATGTGACGCCACATCGTCTGATAGGTGTTACTCAGGACAACATGGGGGGCGCAAACGAGAAGGCCCGGACTGCTCCGGGCCATTTCCACGATCTCTGCCGCTTCCTCAAGAGTCACCGCCATCGGTTTTTCTACCAGGACATGCTTCCCCGCCGCCAGCGCCGCCCGCGTGATCGGGCCGTGCTCGAGCATCGAAGTCAGCACCATCACAACGTCGACGTCCGAGTCGATCACCTCTTCATAGTCCGTCGTAAAACGTTCTATGCCAAGCCGGTCCTGAACAACCGGCCCGACTTCCTCCCTGATGTCGCAGGCAATGGTAACGTCGACAGTGCCTGTCGCCCGCATCGGCTGGATAAGCCTCATATAGGGGCGCTGCATCACGCTGCCGCAGCCAACGATCCCGATGCGTATGGCTTCGGTCATCGATTGCATCTCCTGTTTTGCATCCCGAACTCTTCGCCAGCTGGTTTGCGGCAGCAGGCAGTTCGAGAAATGTCTCTGACAGCTGATCGACTAGGCGGCCGAAGTCCGGATCTTGTGGCGGGCGAATCGCTTTTCGCGCATCGCCACGTGCGCCTCTTCCGAGCCGTCGTGGCTGGTGCCGAACCAGTAGTCGAACGGCATGTCCGGCTCTCCGTAGTTGCACTCGAAGTAGCGGTGGTGCAGCTGATGGAAATAGGATGCCCCGGCCAGGTTGTACTTGCCGTTCACGATAACCGCCTCAAAACCGGCATGTCCCTGCGCCGGCGTCAGCCCCGCATGTTGCAGGTTGAACACCACGTGTATCGGATGCGACGGGATGATCCAGTGAATCGCAGCGCAGCTGAAGTAGAGGATATGCTCGATCGGGTGCATCGACAGCCCTGACCACGGACCGACATTTATGTTGCGGTGGTGCAGATAATGCCCCGCCTTATAGAGCGGCGGCCAGTGCAGGAAGCGATGTACCCAATAAAAGTGAAAGAGCCTCCACATCGGTATCGCCAGCATGATGAGGACAAACCAGACCGGATGCACGCGCGGATCCAGATAGGGAATGTACTGATTTGCGTATAGCCACAGCGTTACCACTTCGTATGCAGTCCATATCGTGCCGCCGCTGACACAACTCCAGAAAATGTTGTCGAACAACTGGTTGCCGCCCAGGAACTGCTTCTTACCTTTCGCCATCCAGTCCGGCGTGTACTTGAACTGGAATCCCTGCTTCTTCCTCGCCCACAGCCACACGTGCCACGCGCTGACAAATACGATCAACATGATCTGGTTGCGCACGAAAATGTATGCAATCCAGTCCGCTTTGAACGTGGTCATGCGCGACATCTCCGGCTGCAGGTAGATGACCGTCAACGCCGCCAGGACCATGTAAATCAGATGCCAGGGAAACAGGTAATTCCAGAGCCACTTCGCCACCTTCATCGGCTCGGGCGGCCAGGCAAAGACCGGGTTGGGCAACTTCTGACCTTCCGGTTGCCAGTAACCGCGCTCGTCGCGCGGCATGCCATCCATCAAGCCCTCTCGTTCAGCGCTAATGTCTGCCACGACTTTCCTCCCTTTTTCTTGTCGCCGAGGACCACCCTCTTTGAGAGCATCCTTCTCCAATGCAAGTCGTCACGCACAATTGTACTGAAATACCGTTTTTCCGCAACGATGAATTCCTGTTCAACATCACGCTCCACTATGGTGCTACTCGACGGGAACGCCGGCCAGCACTCCGCTACCGTGCATATCAATCCACTCGTCCAGGAAGACCTTTTTCCAGTGGCCCGACCGAGGAGTGTCAAGCACTTCCCGGTTGATCCTCCAAATTGTGTCTGGGCCATCGACGCCGTCGAAAGCACTTTCCACGCAACGCAACTGAGCAGCAGTGACGTTTAGCCACTGGTCCCAGCCTTCGAATCTGTGCACACAATCCCAAACTGGCCTGGACGGTCGGCACCCATCTCGCGAGAAATGTCGCAGGAAGGCAGTACTTGGTCTTCCTCGACTCGGGCAGCCGAATTTCCTTCTGTCACGAAGGAGATTGGGGCCAAATGGTCTCGAAGCCTTCCTCGCAGGGACCGATGACGACCTGAAGGCCGTTGAGCGATCAGGGGTACTTGGGGATGGACTGCGGCGGCGTTTCGGTGAAGGCCCTGCCTGCTGCCGGCAGTCCCTCAACCGGGTGGCCATCGACTCGGTTATCTCAGACGATGGCAGTCAGGTCCAATGCCTGACGGATTCTTCAATTCTGAATGCCGCCGCACGACCTGGGGTGGAAATCGGCGACATTCAGAAATCTTGCGACCGGTCTCAAACGGCTGATGTCCGAATGTTGTGCTGGGCGAGTCGCTTCGCCCGCATCTTTTCGTGCCCCTCGGCGGATCCGTCGTGACTCGTGCCGAACCAGTAGTCAAACGGCATGTCCTGCTCACCATAGTTGCATTCAAAGTATCGGTGGTGCAACTGGTGGAAGTAGGATGCAGCCGACAAGTTGTACTTGCCGTTGACCACAACCGCTTCGAAGCCGACATGCCCCTGCGCCGGCGTGAAGGCGGCGTGCTGCAAGTTCATGACTACATGAATCGGGTGCGACGGGATGATCCAGTGTATCGCCGCGCAGCTGAAGTAGAAGATATGCTCGATCGGGTGCATCGACAGCCCTGACCAGGGTCCAACGTTGATATTGCGGTGGTGCAGAAAGTGCCCAGCCTTGTAGAGGGGCGGCCAGTGCAGAATCCGATGCGCCCAGTAAAAGTGGAAGGTCCGCCAAATGCTGATGGAACACAGCACAATCACAAACCAGACCGGGTGCACACGTGGGTCCAGGTAGGGAATGTACTCATTGGCGTAGAGCCAAAGCGTAAAGACCTCGTATGCCGTCCAGATTGTACCGCCGCTGATACAACTCCAGAAGATGTTGTCGTACAGTTGGTTGCCAAAGAGGAACTGTTTCTTCCCCTTTGCCATCCAGTCGGGTGTGTACTTCAGCTTAAAGCCCTGCTTTTTTCGTCCCCATAGCCAGACGTGCCAGGCGCTGACGATGAGAATGAGCATGATCTGGTTGCGGAAGAAGATGTAAAGGACCCAGTCGGCGCTGAACGTCTTCATACGTGCCATTTCCGGCTGCAGGAATATGACTGTCAACGCCGCGATGGCCATATAAATGAGATTCCACGGAAACATATAGTTGAATAACCACTTCGCCACCTCAACCGGCTTTGGCGGCCACGCGAATATAGGATTTGGCAACTTGATTCCTTCCGGCTGCCAGTATCCGCGCTCATCGCGCGGCATGCCATCGATCAGCCCTTCTCTCTCCGCAGCGACTTGTGCCATGATCTCCCTCCTGGAGTCTTGTCTTCGCACGTTACAGTGGCTTAGTCTCTCCCATCGCCAACAATTGCATTCAGCTATATTCTACATAATTGGTGTCTTTGTGCAATGACAGAGGCCTGAGCGGCTGCACGCGAATCAGTCATGCTCCTCCACCGGCACACCAGCCAGCAGGCCGCTGCGATGCATGTCAACCCATTCGTCCAGAAAGACCTTGTTCCAGTGGTCGGTCAAAGGATGGTCCAGCATATCGCGATAAACCGTCCACATGGTGACTAGCTCGTCGGCCCCGTCGCGAAATGCCGCGTACGCCGTCTCCACCGAACGCACAAGCGCAGCCATGATGTAGGGCCGGTCGTCCCATCCTCTGAACATGGCCGCACATTCTCGGATCAGCTTGGTCGGGTCGCCGCCCATCTCGCGCACCGGGTCGCAGAAGGGCAGGATATGATCGACGCCGGCTTGGGCGACCGCTGCAGCCTGCGTCAGTGAGAAGACCGTCGTGCAATACGTCTCAACCCCCTCTTGTCTGAGAATGCTGAACGCCTTGAGCCCATTTAGCGTACATGGAATCTTGAGAATGATCTGCGGCGACATGTCGGTGAAGACCTTCCCTACCGCCAGCAGCTCCTCAACCGTGTGGCCGTCGATCTCCATGACAACCGGCTTGTCGGTCATCGCCAGATAAGCCTCGATCAGCGCGATGACGCTTCCATACGGCTTGGCGTACTGATTGAGCACCACCGTGTTGGTGACGATGCCCTCGATGCCCAGGGGCATGAACTCCTCCAGGTCCGTCGGCGGCCCGGCCAGCCAGATTGTTGGCCCGCGCCCCATGGAACGTGTCTTGTTTACGAGACCCTTCTCTTGCATTGTTTCTTCCTCGTTTGTATTGAATCTCTGGTGGTAACTGCTGAGTCCTTGCCCAATAGCGCCCGTGATTCAGCATGGCGAAAGATGTTTCTCTCTCCTAACCCCTTTCTACTCTCTTCTTGCATTTTCTGGGCGGTCGGGCCTATTCGGCCCTCCCTTGTGCGGGGGCTCCGCCCC
>WTGY01000082.1 GCA_011523365.1 Caldilineaceae bacterium | reverse complement strand
CTTATGGGGGGAGGGAGGCGGGGGCTACCCGCCGAACTGAACCAGCGCCATCCTCAGCCGGTCCTCAACCTCGGTAACGTCGGCGGGGATCTGCTGGAGCGCACGCTGGGCTTCGACAACACTGTAGCCCAATCCCGTAAGCGCTTCCATCACCTCTGCGTCGGCATCGAGCGCGGTTGCCAGCCCCGCCAGTTCGCCCGCAGCGGGTTCGAGCTTGTCTTTGAGTTCGACGACGATCTGTTCGGCGGTACGCCTGCCGATACCAGGCACGCGGGCGACGACGGCGGGCTCCTCATTGGCGACGGCAAGGCGTAAGGCGTCGGGCGTCAAGGTGCTCAGTGCGGCAAGGGCGACCTTAGGGCCGACGCGGTTAACGCCGAGAAGCAGTTCAAAGATGGCAAGCTCGTCGGGTTCTTCGAAGCCATACAGGCTCAGCTCGGTCTCCCGCACCTGGAGAAAGGTATGGAGTGAAAGAATGTCTCCGGCGCGGAAGCGTGCGGAGGTCGGTTCAGTGGTGAAGACGCGGAGGCCGATGCCGGCGCCTGCATGGCCGACTTCGATGATCAGGAAGTTGGCGGCTACGGCCGTAACTGTACCGCGTACCTGGCGAATCATGTCCTATCCTCGTTGGGAGCGGGTGTTGTGCGGCGGGCTGTCATGCGTCTGCGACGAGGGCCTGGAAGCGTCCCGTTTGCAGGTGACACAGGGCGATAGCTACGCCGTCGGCGGCGTCGTCGGGATGGGGTGCTTCATCCAGGTCCAGGAGCTGACGCACCATGGCCTGCATCTGAAATTTGTCGGCGTTGCCGTAGCCTGTGAGCGCCTGCTTGATGGTTGCCGGCGTATATTCGGTCAGCGGCAGGTCGGCCAGTGCGGCGGCCAGCAGGGCTGCGCCGCGTGCCTGACCGACGGTGATGGCGGTTGTTACATTGCGTCCGAAGAAGAGTTCTTCGACAGCGACCTCATGCGGCTGGAACTCACGGATCAGCTGCTGAATGTCGAGGAAGATCTCGCGCAGGCGCAGGTGCATCGGCTGCTCGGGTCCAGTGCGGATCACGCCGCAGGCGAGCAGCTCATAGTCGCCGGAGCCGGTCTCGATGACGACGCCGTAGCCGGTTGAGGCGGTGCCCGGGTCGATTCCGAGGACGCACCACTCGCGATTGGGTTCGTCTGCAAGAGAGCTAACGCTGTGCGCTGTCATTTGCGGGCTGCCAAACCAATTCAGGACGGGCGATACAGAAGGCGCAGGGGAGGCGCCAGCCGGGCCTTTCAAAGCTATGCGACCTGCGCAACCAGCTCGTCGGTCAGTTCCAGATTGTGGTGGACCCTATTGACATCGTCAAGTTCTTCGAGCGATTCGAGGAGCTGGAGGACGGTGAGGCCGGCGCGCGTATCGAGGGAAAGCGTCTGATTGGGCTGCATGATCAACTCCGAGGCATCGGGTTGAAGGCCGGCTGCACGCAGCGTCTTGTCTACCTGGGCCAGATCGGTCCTTTCGGTAAAGATTTCGACGGCATCATCGCTCACTTCGACGTCTTCGGCTCCGGCATCGAGGGCCTCCATGAAGATTTCCTCGGCGTCGAGCTCGGTGGGGTTGCCGTCGCCGTCCAGGAGGTGAATGGCGACATAGCCTTTGGTCGTGAACTGCCAGGCCACGGAGCCCGGTTCGCTGAGGTTGCCATTTGCACGCGTGAAACAGCGGCGCACTTGGGCGATTGTGCGGTTGCGGTTATCGGTCAAGCACTCAAGCAGGACGGCGACGCCGTGCGGAGCGTAGCCCTCGTAGAGGATTTCCTCGATATCGGCGGCGTCTTTATCGAGGCCGGCACCGCGCCGGATGGCCGACTCGATGCGGTCTTTGGGCATATTTTCGGCGCGCGCCTTTTCGATAGCGAGCCGCAGGCGCACGTTGGCGTCACCGTCGGGGCCGCCCTCACGGGCAGATACCTGGATCTCACGGGCCAACTTGGTAAAGAGTTTGCCGCGGGCGCTGTCATTGGCGCCTTTTTTGCGCTTGATAGTAGACCATTTGGAATGACCAGACATTTTTGCTCCTATTCTGATCTTATTCGCAATTGCATGGAGGACAGACCTCTCAGCTTTGAAATTGAAAGGAGGGCGGAACCGCTTGCCTTTAGAGCAGGCCGCGCCCAGGGTCCCCGGTTTCAGACGGCCCCATTATTCACAACAGGGAATGGCGGCTGCATGCCGTTGGGGCTCTGCAGAGCATGTTCGGCTTCGTCGCTGTCTGGAGTACGGCGCTGGATGGCGGCGCGGATGAAAGCGCTGAAGAGTGGGTGCGGGCTCGTGGGACGGCTCTTGAATTCGGGGTGGAACTGCGTGCCCAACATAAAGGGGTGGTCAGCCAGTTCAACGATTTCGACGAGGCGGCCATCGGGTGAGCGACCGCTGAGCACCAAGCCGTGGGACTCCAGCTTGTCGCGATAGGCGTTGTTGAACTCAAAACGATGGCGATGGCGCTCGTTGATCCGTTCGGGGTGGCCGGCACGGGCATAGGCGGCGCCGGCCTTCGAATCGGGCAGCAGCTGGCAGGGATAGATACCGAGCCGCATGGTTCCGCCCATATCGGCGATATCGCGCTGCTCGGGCATCAGGTCGATCACGGGCATCTCAGTGCTGATGTTGAACTCGGTACTGTTGGGCTCTTCGCTCTCCAGGGCGGCGCGGGCGAACTCGATGCAGAGCACCTGCATGCCGAGACAGAGACCCAGGTAGGGGACGTCGCGGGTGCGGGCGAAGCGGGCGGCAACGATTTTGCCCTCTATGCCGCGGTAGCCGAACCCGCCAGGTACGACGATGCCGTCGAGGCCATCGAGCCGGTCCAGATCGCGGCCCTTTTCCAGAGACTCGGAACTGATCCATTCGAGGTCCAGTTCGTAGCCTTCGGCCAAGGCGGCATGAATGAGCGCCTCTTTAACACTCAGGTAGGCGTCCTCCAGCTCGACATATTTGCCGACGATGCCGACGTTGATTCGTTCTTTGGGGCGTGACAGTTCGGTAACGATACGCCGCCAAGCGCTGAGGCCGTTTCTGGGTCCTTCGGCAGCGTTCAGTGCCAGCCGATCGACCAGGAGCTCGTCCAGGCCGGCTTCCTGCAGACTGAGAGGGACCTGGTAGATGGTATCCACCGTGACCATGGGGATGACGGCGTCCTGATCCACGTCGCAGAAGAGGGCGATTTTTTCCTGAGCATCATCATCGACAGGGTAATCGGAGCGTACGATAATGACGTCGGGCTGGATGCCGATGTCGCGCAGCTCGCGTACGCTGTGTTGTGTTGGCTTGGTTTTGAGCTCTTTGCTGGCGGCGAGGAATGGCAGCCAGGTGAGGTGGATATAGAGCGCGTTTTCGGAGCCGACATCTTTGCGCATTTGGCGAATTGCTTCGAGGAAGGGAAGGCCTTCGATATCGCCGACGGTGCCACCGATCTCGACAAGGACGACGTCGGCCTCGCTGAGGCGGGCCATCTGTCCGATATGGCGTTTGATTTCGTTGGTGACGTGGGGGATCACCTGAATCGTGCCGCCAAGATAGTCTCCCCGCCTCTCCTTGGTAATGACATCGTTATAGATCTGGCCGCTTGTCACATTGCTGAGCTTGTTCAGATTCTCGTCGATGAATCGCTCGTAGTGACCCAGGTCCAGATCTGTTTCGGCGCCGTCTTCGGTTACGAATACTTCGCCGTGCTGATAGGGAGACATGGTACCCGGATCGACATTGAGGTAGGGATCGAGCTTCATTGCGGCGACGCGGATACCCCAGGTCTTGAGCAGAAGGCCGATTGAGGCGACGGTTACACCTTTACCGAGCCCGGATACTACCCCGCCAGTAACAAAGACGTATTTGGTCATCTTCAGTTTCCCCTCTTAGGGAGGCTTCCCTTATTTGCCTGATTGGTCGAAACTGCGGTTATTCAGGCAGTTCACAGGAATGTGACGACGACAAGCGAGCAGTAGTTCCACCGTTGGGTAAGTCACCTGGCCCGAAATGGAGGAATTGATCGGGTCTCCTCCGTTCCGCGGCGGTGCGGACTCCGGTACACGCCGCACTATGACTGCGAAACAGCAGTGAACTAAACAACAAAAAGGGGTACGGGGCTACTCTCCCGTACCCACACCTATACGCTCTGCCCTCGACAGGTGTTCCAGGACTGAGTCGTGAACTATGTGGGATGACGGCTTCGGGAACGTTCATCACTGGCACTCTGGTTCGGCGCCGCGCCGGCGCGGAACCTGTCAACCAGCCCGCGATTATCTTATCACGGTGACATTGCGGAGTCAAAGGAATTCAGCAGGCGAAGCCGCCCAGGATGTCCCGAAAACAGGAATAGACGTGAGAATTTCAGGGAGATGCAGGGGCTTGTGCCTGATCGCCCATAGCAACAACAAAAGCGATGGCCCGTTCGTCGTCGTGGCTAAGGCTGATGGACCACTGGTTCAGCCCGAGAGACACGGCGCGGCGTGCGGCTGCGCCATGGAGCTGGACGGAAGGCGCGCCGCGGGCGTCGGAAACGACTTCCAGGTCGATCCAGCGGATGCCGTCTCGCCAGGCACCGGTTCCCAAGGCTTTGGCGATGGCCTCTTTGGCGGCGAAACGGGCGGCGAGGGATTCAACGCGATCACGGCAGTGGCGCAGTTCCGCTTCAGTGTAAAGGCGCTCCAGGAACCTCCTGCGTGCGGATGCGGCGCCTTCGTATCGGGAGATGGCCCGACGAATGCGTTCGATCTGTACGATATCGACACCTGTACGCAGGATCATTCTTTGATCGGTGTGATTGCTGCTGAATTCAGGTTGCATCACGTTGTAATTCTTCCAGGCCTTCGCCGTGCGGCGTGCGCTCGGACCGGTTGGCGAATGTTACGGATGGGAGGGATCATCGGGATCGCCAAAGCCATACACTTTGGAGACGACGTAGAGCGGGCGGGCCTTGACATCGTCGTAGATGCGGGCGAGGTACTCGCCGATGATTCCCAGGAAGATTAGCTGGATTCCCCCCAGGAACAGGACGGCAACCAGGGTGGAGGCCTGACCGAAGAAGGCATTGTTGCCGGAGAGACGCAGGACGGTTGTGATGATAATTCCGAATAGACTTACAAAGGCGAGAAAGAAGCCAAAGTAGGTGCTGAGCCGGAGAGGAATATAGCTAAAACTCGTGATTGCGTCGAGTGTCAGGCGGAGCATTTTGCTCAGGGGATACTTGGTGTCGCCGGCGAAGCGCTCGGCGCGCTGGTATTCGATGCCGGTCTGGCGGAAGCCGACCCAACTGCTGAGGCCGCGCATGAAGCGATGCTTCTCGCGCAGACGGCGCATTGTGAGGAGGACCTGGCGGTCGATCAGGCGGAAGTCGCCGGTGTTCACGGGAATCTCGACGTCGGTGATGCGGCGAAGGAGCCGGTAGAAGGCGCTTGCCGTCCAGAGTTTGAAGCGAGACTCGCCGCGCCTGTGGGCGCGCACGGCGTAGACAACTTCATAGCCTTCGCGCCACTTTTGGAACATGTCACCGATCAGCTCGGGTGGATCCTGCAGGTCGGCGTCGATGATGGCGATAGCGTCCCCGAGGGCGTAGTCCATGCCGGCGGTGATGGCGATCTGGTGGCCGAAGTTGCGAGAGAAGTTGATGATTTTGACGCGGGCGTCCTGTTCGCGGAGAGAGAGTAGCATGGAAAGAGATTGGTCGCGGCTGCCGTCATTGACGCAGACCAGCTCCCACGTTTGACCGATGCCGTCCAGGACGGCGACCATACGGCGGTAGAGTTCAGGAATCACCTCCTCCTCGTTGAAGATAGGGACGATTACTGAGATAACCGGGTGCAGGATGGGGTCATGGTCTGCGGCCTGCTTCGCGGCTGCGGACGGGTTGGGTGCATCGGGGGGCGGTGGAGCTGTCTCGGGCGGTTCGGTCTCAGTTTGAGGGCTCATGCGGGTTCCTTCTTGAGTCCACTTCCCGCCATCGCGTTTCGCTTCTCGAGAAAGCCCAGAGGTACGACCGCAGTTGCGGTATTTTTGCAACAGGCCGGCACTGTTCTGCATCGGTGTGCGGAGAAAGTAGCTTATTTCAATCGTACTGAAATCCGTGGGGTTGGTCAAACGAAGGGCCGGGAGGGATAGTCCACAGTGGGGGTAGATTCAAGGAACTCTGCGGAGCAGTAGACCAGTTTGTTCTACCGATCGGGCCGGTTGCATCTGGATCCGGACCTCGCTCACCGGGGGCGGGCGGGGGCCGAGACAGGGGTGATATTGAAATGAACGGGGAAATCCGAGTTACAGGATGGGCTAAGGGTTGCGTGTACTTTCATGTGCGTAAAGTGCGGAAGCGGTACCGGTTGCGTGTTCGGAGAAAATCGGATACGCTTTTGAAGGCAGGCCAGTTCAAGATCTGAGGTCAAGCCATCGGCGGGAGAGGAGAAGGTCGTGCGGCGGGCTGTGCATCCTGCTTCTATTTCCTCTTTCCCTTAAAGAACGGAGTGCGCTTCATGCCAGTATTGCAGCCGGTTCCCCTGGCGGATTACGCCAGCCGCATCTTTCAGGCCGCGGATACGCCCAAGTCGACAGCGGACCTTGTAGGGCAGTCGCTGGTGTCGGCTAATCTGGCCGGTCATGACTCACACGGCGTCATTCGTATCCCGCAGTATCTGCGGCAGATTGACGAGGACGAGATACGTCCCCAAGCCAGACCGGAGATTGAGCGGGAGACACCGGTCATGGTTTTGTACAACGGCCATCGCTGCTTCGGGCAGTTGGGGGCCAAAGTGGCTATCGAGGACGGAATCGGCAAGGCGAGGGGGAACGCGGTGTCGGTGGTGGGGTTGAAGCACTCAGGGCACGTGGGGCGTTTGGGTGAGTGGGTGGGACTTGCGGCAGAAGAGGGGTTGATTGCGCTGGCATATGCCAACGGTGGTCGTTCGGGCGGCCTTGTAGCGCCTTTTGGCGGCGCGGAGCGACGGATGGGAACGAACCCGATAGCGGTGGCGATACCCCTGAAGGACCGGCCGGCGATGCTGCTGGATTTCGCCACGAGCGCGGTGGCGGAGGGCAAAGTGCGGGTGGCGTTCAACAGCGGCAAAGAGATCCCGGAAGGATGGGCTCTAGACAAGAACGGTTCACCCACCAAGAATCCGGGCGACGTGTACGAAGGCGGGATGCTGCTTCCTGCGGCAGGCCACAAGGGATTCGGTCTGGCCCTTCTGACCGATTATTTGGGCGGGATATTAACGGGTGCCGGCGGACCGGGGATACCAGGCTCGATCCTAGGCAACGGCGTCCTGTTCATCCTTTTGAACATCGACTACTTCCGTCCGTTGGACGAATTCTTTGCCGATGGGGAACAGATCGCCAGTCGGATTAAGGCCACGAAGCCGGCACCCGGATTCGAAGAGGTCCTGATGCCGGGCGAACCGGAGGCACGTTCGGCTGCGGGCCGCCAAAGGGATGGGATTCCCCTGGACGATACGACCTGGTCACAGATCGTCGAAGTCGCCGAGAAGTTGGATGTTGACCCGGTGGTCTGATAGTTAACCGGAGAACAGGTATGTCACGAATTTCCACTTCATCCTGGAGCCTGCACAGGGCATTGGGTTCTCCGCCGCTCTATGGGCCGGGTGATCCCGGACCGCGGCAGCCGTCGAACGGTGTGATCAGCCTGTTGGCGTTGCCGTCGGCGCTGGCGCAGGCCAACATCGACACGCTGGAGATCGTTCACTTTCACTTTCCCACGATGGACAGTGCCTACGTGGACGAACTGAAGGCGGCAGTCGAGGAGGCCGGAGTTGAGCTGTTCAGCGTATTGATCGACGCCGGCGACATCACGCACCCCGACGGGACAGTGCGGGCCGGTGAGATGGCTTGGATCCGGTCGTGGCTGGATGTGGCCGCCCGCAGCGGCGCGAGCCATGCACGCGTTGTCGGGGGATGTCAGCCGGTGGTGCGTAACGGCGCGCAGTTGCTGGACCACCCAGTCTTGCGACGGAGCGCAGAGGGCCTGCGTGAGTTGGCCGACTACGGCTCTTCGATCGGTGTGCAGGTGATCACTGAGAATTTCCGTGAGACGACAGATCGGGCGGACCAGGTGCTGGCGATACTTGACCTGTGTGATGGGCGGGTCGGGCTGTGCGCGGATTTCGGGAATTACAGAGGCGATGACCGGTACGAGGAGCTGGCAGCGATCTTCCCCAAGGCCGATTCAGCACACGTGAAGGCGATATACGACGACAGGGGGCGGCCGGACGAGGACGAGTTTCGCCACTCGCTAGGGATGTTGTCGGAGGCGGGGTTTGACGGCCCGATGTCGCTGATCTTCGATACGCCGCTGCACGGGAACAGCACTGAATGGGACAATCTGGCCCAGATGAGGAAGGTCGCGGCAGCATATTGCGCCTGATAGGAGCGCTGACGACTGGAATCGCGGTGGGATGTTGGTTCAGAGTAATGGTTACGAAGAGGTGACCCGTCCCGCATCGAGAGATGTGTCCGGGGTCGTCTGCTAATTGAGAGCGTTGCGAAGGCAAAACAGTCCATCGAAATCGATGGACTGTTCGTTTCCTGCTATTCTGAAACGATAGAATGCCGAGACGTTGCCCGGCCGCTAAACAGCTTACCCCACCAGTTCGGCATCGAGGACGATTTCGTCAACCGAGGCGAGGGCTTTGGAGACGGGGCAGCCATCCTTGGCCTGGGCGGCGTATTCGGCGAACTTTTCGGCAGACAGGCCAGGAACTTCAGCCCGGCAAGTCAGCTCAATCTTGCTGATGGCGGGGCCGTCGGTCAGGTGGACGGCGGCCGTGGTGTTGACGCTGGTGGGCGTGAAGCCATCGCCGCTCATCAAAGCGGAGATAAACATTGAGTAGCAGCCGGCATGGGCTGCGCCAATCAGTTCTTCCGGGTTGGTGCCGGATCCGGATTCGAAGCGGGAGGCGAAGGAGAAAGGGCCTTCGTAGAGGCCGCTGCCCAGTTTCATGGTGCCGGAGCCTTCATTGAGAGTGCCGTTCCAGGTGGCAGAGGCGTTGCGCACGGACATGGAGATTCCTCCTGATTGTGAAGTGCTGATGGGCGATCGGGAAGCAACCGATATAGATGTGAGCCGGTTGGCAATTTGAGAATATTGGGTAACAACGGGCAGAATTTTAGCATAGTGTAACTGGCAGATCAAACTTTCGGGCGGTTCAGGGTGCGGTCCAATTCGGGGGCGTGAAAGGGCAGGCACAGGGCCTGCCCCTACCGGAGCGTTCGGTGATTTGCGGGACGTGGTTGGACGAAACTCGTTCGATTGGTCACCTGTCACGAATGTCGACACCTGGTCGACGAGGCATGTTGTAGGAGAGGGGGCGTTGCGGGGGCGGAGCCCCCGCACAAGGGAGGGCCGAATAGGCCCGACCGCCCAACTGCAGTGGTCAGTGGTTAGTTGTCAGAGGCGGCGCCACACCTGACCAAGGAGTTGATCGCGGGATGGTTATGGTTTCGTTGCTGCCGGAGGTGTAGGAGAGCTCAGCCCCATTTTGGGATGCATCCGGTGGTCCAGGATGGCAGATTCGCGACCGCTCGCGGATGGTTGCACCGGGGACCTGTGGCACGAGTAGTCATTGCGCAATTTTGAGCGTGGTTCGCATTCGTTAGAATTGGTCGGGCCGGAGAGCAGAAGATGGAGATAACGAAAGCGGTCATCACCGCGGCGAGGCGTACGCAGAGAAGCTTGCCTCTGCAGACGATAATCGACAGCGACGGTGTGGAGAAGTCGGTCCTGCGCGTTCTGGTGGAGGAGGTGATCGACGCCGGTGTCGACGAGATCTGTGTGATTGTCTATCCGGGCGACGAGGCAGCCTATGCTGCGACGGTGGGAGAGCATGCGGGCCGCCTTCAGTTCGTGCAGCAGGCGGAGCAGTTGGGCTACGCGCACGCGGTGTACTGTGCGCGGGAGTTTGTCGGCGGCGACTCTTTTCTGCACCTGGTTGGGGACCACTTGTACGTGCGGCCGAACGGAGGGCGCTGTGCGGCGCGTGTTGTCGAGGCGGCGCGCGCGCATAACTGTTCGGTCTCGGCGGTGCAGGCGACGCGGGAGACTCTGTTGCCCTACTTTGGCGCGGTGGGGGGCCACAGGCTGGCGGGTCAGACGGGGCTTTACCAGGTGGAGACTGTGGTTGAGAAGCCCACGCCCACGGAAGCTGAGCAGAGGCTGGTGGCTTCGGGCCTGCGTGCGGGGCATTATCTCTGCTTCTTTGGCATTCACGTTCTGACCGCAACGGTCATGGAGATACTGGACGGCCTGCTTTCCGCTACGGATGCGGAAGGGGCGGATGGACGCCCGGGCGCAGGCCTTTATCTGTCGGCAGCGCTGAATCTGCTGGCGCGGCGGGAGCAGTACCTGGCGCTGGAGCAGCGGGGGATGCGGCTCGACATCGGTGTGAAGTACGGTCTTCTCACTGCCCAGATTGCGCTGGCATTGAACGGGCAGGACCGAGATGAGATGCTGACGCGGTTGCTGGAACTGCTGATGGCGCGCTCGATGCAGGAGGGGGAGGAGCCGATATAGTATTGGGCGGCCGGCGGTCGGCATCCTGCGGAGTGCGGTCACCAGGCAGTCGGACCTGATGAGTTCTGAGATGAGTACACTGGTAGAAATATTAACTGCAGCGGATGAGGAAATCCGCAATCGCTCACTGGAGGGGTTCGCCCGCCGGGCTTCTGCGGAGACGTTGCTGCGGGAGTGTGCGGCACTGGACCGACTGCGGCGGGAGAGCGAAAACCTGTATGAGCAGGTGCGGGCGCTCTTTTTCCTGTACTCGATCCACCGTTTTCATCTGCCCGGCAAGGTGGGTATTGCCGCCAGGGGCGTGATCCCATTTCGAGGCTTCGAAGATCTGCTGCACCGCCGTTTCCACGAAGCGATTGAAACGTTCCTGCACCACCAGTCGCAGGGGGGGCCCAACGAGGCCCTGTCAAGCGGGCTGGCGGCGGCGTATCGACAGCTTGGCTTCCAGACGCTGTCCGACCAGGTGCGGCGCAGCGTGCGGTCGATTGCGGGCAACCAGTGGATGTTCCGGGTAGGCCATCCGAGCGACCATCCTTTGCGGGTGCGTAAGAGTCTCCTGCGGCCTCTTGAAAGCGGGATTTTCCCCCTGTTGCGTGAAACGACACCGGTACGGATGGACCTGACGCACAGCGGCTGGAGCGATATCTTCTTTCTGGGTATGGATTTCCCCGAAGGCGCGCGGGTGCTGAACGTTTCGATTGATTTGCGCGTTGACGGCGCGGGGCAGGCTCAGAGCCGGGGGCCGAGGCCGCCGGTGGAGGGCTATTTTCGGATTATTGACCGGCCGATTTTGCGGCTGGTCAGCGTTGATCTGCAGGCTAGTGCGGAGATTACGACGTTCGCCGAGGTCTTTGATTTTGCCCGCGACCATCTGGGACTGTTGAAGGCCGCGCTGATTGCGGCGGGCATCGTGCCGCCGGGCATGGAGGGGGCTCACCAACCGCTATCGGACCTGCTGACCCAGCTGGTTGGCGCGGGCCAGGGGATTGAACTGGTGAGCAAGGTGAACGACATCCCGAAGGGATCGCGTTTGGCCGTTTCCACCAGTTTGCTGGCCTGCCTCATCACCGTCAGTATGCGAGCGACGGGCCAAGTCCGTTTGCTTACGGGCGGGCTGAGCGAGGAGGAGCGCCGGCTGGTGGCGGCGCGCGCGATTCTGGGGGAGTGGCTCGGGGGATCGGGCGGAGGCTGGCAGGATTCGGGGGGCATCTGGCCGGGGATTAAGCTGATCGAGGGAAGGCTGAGTTCAGAGGGGGACCCCGAGTTCGGAGTCAGCCGGGGGAGGCTGCTGCCCAGCCATCATCTTTTGGGAAGCGACGAGATCAGCGAAGAGACGCGGCAGGCGCTGCAGGCGAGCCTGGTCCTGGTGCACGGTGGTATGGCGCAGGACGTTGGGCCGATCCTGGAGATGGTGACGGAGAAGTATCTGTTGCGCTGTGAAAGGGAGTGGGTGGGGCGACAGCGGGCGATCGGTACGTTGGACGAGATATTGGGCTATCTGAAGGCGGGCGATGTAAGGGCGATTGGCGGGGCTACGGAACGCAACTTCAGGGGGCCGATACAGACGATCATTCCGTGGGCGGGCAATCTGTACACGGACAGGTTGATCGAGCAGGCGCGCGCTGCGTTTGGCGAGCATTTCTGGGGCTTCTGGATGTTGGGCGGGATGTCCGGCGGCGGCATGGGATTCCTGTTTGATCCGCGCTACAAGGCCGCCGCGAAGGTGCGGATGCAGGAGATCATGGATGCAACGAAGGGGCGCATGGAGGACTCGGTGCCCTTTGCGATGCAGCCGGTTGTATATGATTTTGCAATCAACGAGAGGGGTACCTGGGCCGAACTGCACGGGCCGCCGAGTGGGACGACGCGGAGGCCGGACGGGGCAACAGGGCTGATGCCGGCGGACTACTACCGACTGACCGTTCCAGAGACTTTGCGCCAGGACCCGTGGCTACTCACTCCAGCGCAGCGAGCGGAACTGGAGATTTTCGGAGCCGCGAGCGGCGGGGATCCGGCTCTTGTCGACGTGCTGCCATCACTCTTGCAGCGGATGATGCCACAGAAGCAGGAGGAGGACTCACAGGATTCGCTGTCGGCTATGCTGGCGGCAAACGCGTTCGACCGCGAACAGCATGAACAGATTCGCGGCGATCTACGCAGCGGACGGATCGGCCTGGCCCAGAACCGGCTGCCGACGCGCAGCCTGATTGAAGACGTTTCGCCTGAAGAGGTCGTTGACGCAACGGCGGGGTTGCCGGACCGTCTCGGGGAGATCGGCGCGGCCGCGCTGAGGGGGGGGGAAGCGGCGGTGGTTACCCTGGCAGGGGGTGCGGGCAGCCGGTGGAGCCAGGGTGCGGGCGTTGTCAAGGCGCTGAATCCGTTTGCGCGTCTGGGGGGCAGTCACCGCAGCTTCATCGAGACTCACCTGGCCAAGAGCAGGCGCAGCGGGCGACTTTGCGGCATGCCGCTGCCTCACATTGTCACCACCAGCTATCTAACGCACGGGGCGATGGCGGAGACTCTCGGCGAAGAGGACGAGTGCGGTTATAGCGGACCTCTTCTGCTGTCGCCGGGACGGAGCATTGGCTTGCGCATGGTGCCGATGGTGCGGGATCTGCGTTTCGCCTGGGAGGAGACGCCGAGACAGGTGCTTGACGTGCAGGCGGAGAAGGTGCAGGAGAGCTTGCACGGTGCGCTGATCAACTGGGCGCGTACGGAGGGGGAGGGCAGTGACTACGAGGACAACCTGCCCGACCAGTGCATCCACCCGGTGGGCCACTGGTATGAGGTGCCGAACCTGCTGCGCAACGGCGTGCTGCGGGGGCTGCTGGCGGAGCGGCCGCAGCTTCAGTATCTGATGATGCACAACATCGACACGGTGGGCGCGCACGTCGATCCGGGGTTGCTGGGCTTGCATATCAGCTCGGGGGCGGCTATGACCGCGGAGGTAATCCACCGGCGGCTGGAGGACCGCGGCGGCGGCCTGGCGCGTATCGAGGGCATGGTACGTCTGGTGGAAGGGCTGGCGCTGCCGCGTGAGGAGATTGAATTTCGTCTCACGTATTACAACACCAACACATTCTGGATTCACATAGACAACCTTCTGGAGACGCTGGGATTGGCGCGGGCGGACCTGGGGGACGGGCGGGTGGTGGCGGAGGCGCTGGGGCGGATGGCGGCACGCATGCCGACCTATGTGACGTTGAAGGAGGTAAAGAAGCGCTGGGGGCGCGGGCAGGAGGATATTTTCCCGGTCACGCAGTTTGAGAAGCTGTGGGGGGATATGACGGCGTTGCCGGAGATGGATTGCAGGTACGTTGTTGTGCCGCGCGTGCGGGGTCAGCAGCTGAAGGAGGTGGCACAGTTGGACGGCTGGCTGCGGGACGGCTCCGCGGCGTACGTGGAAGGGTTATGCGACTGGCCGGATTAGGTAGAAGGATACGGGCTAGGCCAGTACCGGGTTGGGCGCGTCGGGCAGATGCTGGTAGCTGGGATCCTCTCTTTGCTTTTCGAGGATGGCGGCGATCTCTCGCCACGTAGCCACGATGCCAACCGGGATGGTGGGCAGGTCGTCCTCTATGGCCCTATGCAGCTTGCCCAGTTTGTAGCAGGGCACGGCGGCATACATGTGATGCTCGATGTGGTAGTTCATGTGCCAGTAGAGGAACTGCACGAACGGGTTTACTCTAAAGGTGCGGGTGCAGAGGCGAAAGTCGGGAATGTGGTCGGTAAGGCCGACGTGCTGTGTATTGTTGCAGAGGAAGAGCAGCCAGCCGCCGTAGAAAGGGGCCAGCGTAACCAACACCGGAAGCAGCCAAAGGCCCGGGACTACGGTGAAATGCAGTGCGAGAGAGACGACGGTCAAGAGAAGATGACCGATCAGGAGAACGCGCGCCCAATTGAATAGGCGCCGACGCTTCTCCGTTGCATCCGGCGGGAAGAGTATGTATTCCCAGTCCCCTTCCTCACCTTCCAAGCGCCCAAAGCTCAGGCGTACCACCCCCTTTATGCGCTGGAACAGCCCCGTGGGATTGATGAGAGCGACCTGGTAGAAGGCCTTGCGCGTGAAGTCCACGGGCAGAACGACCTCGAGATCGTCGGGCTGGTGCAGGGTGTACTTGTGGTGTTCCTGATGACTGGCCCAGAAGTAGACGTGGTTGAACCAGCCGAGGAAACTGAAGACGCGCAGGAAGAACTCGTTGAGGAATTTGGTACGAAAGACGGTGCGGTGACAGAGTTCATGGAAGCCGTTGAGGAGGAATGCGTAGAAGGTGCCATGCAGGAAGAGGGCGATGAGGAGGCCCCACCAGAGCCCCGCCTGCAGGGAAAACCAGGCGGCCGCGCCTGTCAGCGCCAGAAGGCCCAGATGCCCGAGCGATTGCAAAAGGCCGAACAGATCGCTGCGCTGATTGAGCTCGGCGAGGACGGCACGATCGATGGGGGATCTGTACCACGTGATCTTGGATTGTGCGGGTCCGTAGGTCATGGCCGGCGGTCCTTTCCATTGCGGGCATATGGCCGTTGCGGCTGCCCCGGCAAGCTGGCGGTGGTAAGGTGTGGAATATAGGGGGATTGTACCTGATTCTCGACGGGCACGCAACCGAATTGAGGCGCTGGGGTGCATCCCGGATTTGGGGTGGGAACAGTCTGGCGGGGAATCAGTGTCAGCGGTGGCTGGAGTCGTTTACCGTCTTTGGGCGAGACGCAGGGCGGGCGCCAGACCTAGCCGTACGGTGGCGTCCGTCGGTTGGGGAGGGTACGAGGGCAGGCACATGGCCGGCACGTTAGGGGATCTGATGGGACTGGCGGGACGTGGTCGGGCTGGACACCTTCGATTAGGCACCTGTTACGAATATCGACACCCGGTCGGGTAGGCAGTAGGGGGGGCGTTGCGGGGGCGGAGCCCCCGCACAAGGGAGGGCCGACTAGGCCCGACCGCCCCGAACTGCAGTGGTTAGTGGTTAGTGGTTAGTGTTTGGGCAAAGAATTGGGGATGGATGTGAGGGTTGGACATGGCTTAGTCTTTGCTTAAGGAAAGCTAAAGTTCGCACCCATTTTGGGATGGACGGCCGATTTTCCTGCGATTGACACTTCCAATCTAATTATATATAGTGGAAGCCCCGTACGATGGCGCTGGAAAGGAATATCTTTGCCACATTGTGATGCGAAATCACAGCGCTGCATTCTGCCTTTCTGCTCGCTACCCTCCCCACGATTTGCACGGAAAAGGAGAAGAGACGAAATGACGAAACGTACAACACTGTCGAGACGCCATTTTCTGACGTTGAGCGGAACTGTTGGGGCAACGGCGCTGGTCGCGGCCTGTGCTCCTGGCGGCGCGACCGAAACGGCGCCGAGCGCCGGGGAAGAGTCCGCCGCTATGCCTCAGACGGCCACGCAGTCGATCCCCGAGTTGCTGGGGGCGGACATGCCTGGGAGTCCGGATCATCCCAGAGGCTGGACAACGGTGCTGCCCGATCTGCCGGAGGGCCTGCCCCCTGCTCCGGGTCAGGAACCTATTGAAATCTCGATTACGCGACGCGTGGACTCTCAAACCGCTTTTGGCGAAGGGGATTCGTTGGAGAACAATCCCTGGTCGCGCATGATCGAGAAACTTTTCGGCATCAAGCTCACATTGGCCTGGAGTTGGTCGTCGGGTGACGAACAGACAACCAAGTACAACCTGGCCATGGCCAGCGGCGATATGCCCGACTACCTGGAGACTGTGCCGTCCAACATCTTCCTAAAAATGATAGAGGCGAATCTGCTGGAGGATATCACCGACGCATTCACCATGTACGCCAGCCAGAGCTGGCAGGACATTTGGGCGCAGCACGGCGACCTTCCCTGGATCTATTCCACAGTGAACGGCCGTAAGTATGGGTTGCCCTTCGTAGCGCAACAGGCACAGAATGACCACATCCTCTGGTATCGGAAGGACTGGTTCGATAAGCTCGGTCTGTCCGTCCCGCAGACGCTTGACGAGTTGCACGATGCTGCCCTGGCGGTGGTCGAAGCCGACATCGGAATTGGTGCGCCGGGCACCACAGTCGGCCTGCTGGCCAACAGGTCTTATGGCGCCAATTGGTTCGGCAGTATTGATCCGATTTGGGGGCCCTACGGAGTCATTCCGCACCAGTGGAGCGAGGTCGGAGGTGAATTGGTCTACGACAGCATTCGCGAAGAGATAAAAGAGCCGCTGGAGCTCCTGAGCCAGTGGTACCAGGACGGCGTCTTCCGCAAGGATTTCTTTACGTTCAGCACCTCGGACTCGATCCAGGACGTGGCATCAGGCCATTGCGGCATCCACTACACACCTTCGTGGGGCGCCTGGCTGGATACCGTGCGCAACGATCCCGAAACGGTGTGGGCATTCGCCGACAATCCGGCCGGCCCCAATGGTACCCGCGCACGTAACACCGCGAACGCTTTTTATCCTTCGCCATTCTGCTTCCGCAAGGGAATGGAATACGTGGAAGAGATCTTCGAGATTACCAACTTCATGCAGGCGTTGAGCGAAGAACCCGACCGGCGCTTTCATGGCTGGGAGGGTCACGACTACGAGTTCCAGGAGGACGGTTCGGTAGCTACTACGAATATCTTCTGGAAATTCGCCGCCATCGGACCAGTCGGCACTCGCGGCAGCGGCAACATCGACCCTGCAAACCGTGCCAACGAAATCCGCTACCAGTTGGAGTGGGCCGACATTCCTGTTGAGGAGCGGGACGCTTACCAGACATTGTCGCTGGAGGACCCGACCGGTGTGTCCATAATCTCAAAGGAGGCGCTCCTTTTCATCCTGGATACAGCCGAACAAGGGAAACTCAGCAAATTCCAAAGCCTGCCCACGCCAACAATGATTGAGCGAAACAGCGACCTCAACAAGCTGCAAGACGAGACGATCCTTGGCATTATCATCGGCGACAAACCGATGAGCGCGTTCGACGAGTTTGTCGGGCAGTGGAAAAGCCAGGGCGGCGATCAGATAACGCAGGAAGTGAATGAATGGTGGGCGGCCAGGTCTTGAGTGACCAGGAGTCGTTGACGTTTGTCTGACCAGGAAATTGCGTGCTTATCGCGTTGTCCGTCCACGAAGGACACAGAATTTCACGAAGCGCCCTCAAGGGTGAGGCAACTACGAGGGCACCCACAAGGGGTGCGCCTGCGGGGAACACGGCAGATTGGCGCGCTTGGGGGCGGCCATGGGCACCCACAAGGGGTGCCCCTACGGTGTGATGGCTGGCTGGAAGGAAGTGTCGACGAGCCCTAGCTTCTGACCTGGACTGCGGGTACCAGCTCGGAGGCGGCGGCAACGGAAAAGGCGATCTGTCCGTCCTGTTCAGCGGCGAGTACATGATCGCCGCTACCCACACGGCCGTCGAGGATTTCCAGCGCCAGCGGATCGGCCACGGCGCGCTGGATAGCGCGCTTGAGCGGACGGGCGCCGTAGGCCGGGTCGTAGCCGTCCTGAACGATCAGGGCCTTGGCTTCGGCGGTCAGATCGAGAGTAATGTCGCGGTCGGCCAGCAGGGCATGCAGGCGTTCAAGTTGGATTTCGGCGATGCCCTCCAGGTGAGTGGCCGACAGGCTGTGGAAGATTACGATCTCGTCGACGCGGTTGAGGAATTCCGGCCGGAACTGCTGGCGCATGGCGGTCATCACACGGCGCTCAACCTCTTCATCGAGGCCGGCGACGTCGAGGATGTACTGGCTGCCGACGTTGCTGGTCATGATGATGACGGTGTTGCGGAAGTCGACGGTGCGACCCTGGCCATCGGTCAGGCGGCCGTCGTCCAGCACCTGCAACAGCACGTTGAACACCTCGACGTGGGCCTTCTCGATCTCATCGAATAGAACGACGGAGTAGGGGCGACGGCGTACGGCCTCGGTGAGCTGGCCGCCTTCGTCGTAGCCGACGTAGCCGGGCGGGGCGCCGAGGAGGCGGGCGACGGTGTGGCGCTCCTGGTATTCGCTCATGTCGATGCGAACGAGGTTGTGTTCGTCGTCGAAGAGATATTCGGCGAGGGCGCGCGCCAGTTCGGTCTTGCCGACGCCGGTGGGGCCGAGGAAGATGAAGCTGCCGATGGGGCGGTTGGGGTCCTGGAGGCCGGCGCGGCTGCGGCGAATGGCGGCGGCGACGGCGGCGACAGCTTGTTCCTGGCCGACCACGCGTTTGTGCAGTTCTTCGTCCATGCGCACGAGCCGTTCGCGCTCTCCTTCCATCAGCTTGTTGACGGGGATGCCGGTCCATTCGCTGACGACGGCGGCGATTTCATCGTCGTCGACCTCCTCTTTCAGAAGCGCGCCGCCGGCCTGGATGGCGGCCACATTCTGGCTGGCGGCGTCAAGCTGCTGCTGCAGTTCGTTCATGCGCCCGTAGCGGAGCTCGGCAGCCCGCTGCAGGTCATAGTCGCGTTCGGCGTGCTCGATATCGGTGCGCAGCTGCTCGCTTTCCTCTTTCAGGGTGCGCAGGGCCTGGATGGCGGACCGTTCGGCCTGCCAGCGGATGGAGAGCTCGGAGCTGGTTTCCTGCAGGTCGGCCAGCTCTTTTTCGAGGGCATCGAGGCGCTGTTTGCTGGCGTCATCGGACTCCTTGCGCAGGGCTTCGCGTTCGATCTCCAGCTGCATCGCCTGGCGTTCCAACTCGTCCAGCTTCTTCGGTTTGGAGTCGATCTGCATGCGCAGTCGGCTGGCGGCCTCGTCGACGAGGTCGATGGCCTTATCGGGGAGCTGGCGGTCGCTGATGTAGCGGTGGCTGAGTTGGGCGGCGGCGATGACGGCGCCATCGGTCACGCGCACGCCGTGATGGACTTCGTAGCGCTCCTTGAGACCGCGCAGGATGGAGACGGTATCTTCGACAGTGGGTTCGCCAACGAAGACGGGCTGAAAGCGGCGTTCGAGGGCGGCGTCCTTTTCGATATGTTTGCGATATTCGTCGAGGGTGGTGGCACCGATGGCATGGAGTTCGCCGCGGGCCAGCATGGGCTTGAGCATGTTGGAGGCGTCCATCGAGCCCTCGGCGGCGCCGGCGCCTACGAGTGTGTGCATCTCGTCGATGAAGAGGAGGATCTCGCCTTCGGCGTCGCGGATTTCATTGAGAACGGCCTTGAGCCGCTCCTCGAACTCGCCGCGGTACTTGGCGCCGGCCACCAGTGCGCCCAGGTCGAGGGCGACCAGACGCTTGTTTTTGAGGGTTGTGGGCACGTCGCCGTTGATGATGCGTTGGGCCAGGCCTTCGGCGATGGCGGTCTTGCCGACGCCGGGCTCGCCGATGAGGACGGGGTTGTTCTTGGTGCGGCGGCTGAGGATCTGCACGACGCGGCGGATTTCCTGATCGCGGCCGATGATGGGATCAAGGTTGCCTTTGCCGGCTTCGGCGGTCAGGTCGCGGCCGTATTTTGCGAGGGCTTCGTACTGGGCTTCGGGGGTCTGGCTGGTGACGCGCTGGCTGCCGCGCACGGCGGCCAGGCCCTGCATGATAGTGTTGTAGTCGACACCGTGTCGTTCCAACAGCTGGCGGACGTCACCGTTACGGGACGAGGCCATCGCCATGAGGAGATGCTCGGTGGAGGTGTACTCGTCCTTCATGTTGGCGGCGATGGTTTCAGCTTCTTCGAGAAGCTGAGCCAGATCGCGGCCCATGCGCATTTCCACTGCGCCGCCGCTGACGCGTGATTTGGCGGCGAGGCGCTGTTCGAGGCCGGCCTGAAGGCTTTCCCTATCCCCGCCCATGCGATCTATCACGGCAGGCACGACGCCTCCCTGCTGGCGCAGGAGCGCGAGCAGGAGATGCTCCGGCTCGATGCTGGCATGTCTGTATTCCCTGGCCTCGTTCTGGGCCTCGACAATTGCTTCACTTGCCTTTTCAGTCAAGCGCTCGAATCTCATTTATCTCTCCCTTTTCGTTCTAAGTCCTAATCCGGCACAGAATGCCTCGCACCGGACCTGCACTGGCCGTGTGTGTTTTCTGAGTTCAGTGTAGTCTGCGTTCATCACAGGGGCGTTTGCGGAGTGTAAGAGAAAGATATGCGGTGCGACGGGGACGCCAGGACCGTTCTTGAACGGGTAGAGAGGACAGGTGGCGGGGCTACAGGAGGGCGGTCAGAGCAAGGAGTGTGCCGCTGAGGAGGAAGAAGAGGGCGGCCATCGCCAAGACGATGTAAAGCGGGCGGCTGGCGCGCAGCAGGGGACGGCGCCAAAGGAGCGGGACAAGAGACAAGGCGACCAGCAGCGCGCCGACGACTGTTTCTGCGGGCAGCCGAGGAACCGGGTTGCGCCACGGTGAGCGGGAGACGTGTTGTACGGTTTCGGCTGACGGGACGGGGACGGTGATTTCGGCCAGTGCGTCATTCATGCCCCGGCGGCGCACGTATACTGACAGATTCCACTGGCCGTCGCGGTTGAGGAAGGCGCCTTCGGCGGCGAAGGCGTCCTCGCCCAGGCCGGCCAGATCGAGGCGCGCCTGCCCCATGTCACCTGACTCGTGGGAGAAGAAGAGACGCACCAGCTGGACCTCTCCGAGGTCTGAAGAGTCGGGATGGGAGAGATGAACCCAAAAGCGGTTGTGGCCGACCTGATTGGGCGTTATCTGCAGGTGGACGGCCAGGTCACCATCGTAAGCCATTTCGTTGAAGGGCAGCGAGGGCGCTGCGGGGGCGGTCGGCGACGGAAGGTTCGGTGTGGGGGTCTGCACGAGTACCGCCACTGAAATGAACAGCACGGCAGCCATACCGGCTTCGGCGGCCACCCGGCGCGTGAAGCTGCTGAGTTCGGATGTGTTAGCGACGGTATCCTGGGCCCGCCTTACCGCCCGATTGTTGAAGTAGGCGACGGCGAGGATGGCGGCGACGATGACCAGTTTGATGAGCAGGACGCGCCCGTAGGTTGTCATGAAGAGGCTGGAGGCGTCCGGCAGTTGCACGAAGCTGCCGAAGAGGCCGGTCAGGGCAAGTACGAACACTGCAATTTGGGCGCTCAGGGAGTAGCGCGTCAGCAGGAGGACCATCCAGTCGGGGTCGGGCAGTGTACGCTGACGGTGAAGCTGGAACAGCAGGAGCGCCAGAAAGATGAGACCGCCAGCCCAGACCGCGGCAGCAACAAGGTGGGCGAAGTCAGCGGCGACGGCCCAACCACTGCCGGATGCGGCAGCGGCGTGGCTGCTGGCAGCAAAGGTAAAGAGTGCGGCGGCAGTGAGCAGGGTGGCCCAGGTACGCTGGGGGAAGGCCCTGTGCCATGTTTGAGCGCCGCCTTGTAGCGTTACGGACAGGGCACTGCCCAGAAACATGATCGCGGCCAGTATGACCCAGGGGTTCAGGCCATAGTAGAGGGTACTGCCCAGCCCGAAGCCTATGAGGCACAGGTAGACAAGGAAAAGAAGGGGCCACGGACGGACGGCCAGGCCAGGTGGAGCGGGCCGGCGGAAGAGGATGGAGGCCCAGCCGTTGGGGTAAAGCAGGGGGACGACGCCGGCCAGCAGCGTCTGACGTATCAGGAGGAGTCGACCGGGTCGGGTGGCGAGCAGGAGCTCCAGGAATCCGTCAGTGCCTCCTAGGCGCAGGGACTGGAACAGGAATTGCAGCCAACCGGATGCTATCAGGAGCAGGACGCCGACGATGGCGGTTGACCTGTTCAGCGTCTCTAGGAGGCTGTCGGGGTTGTTATTCGCTGCAGACTGTGCCAGCAGCCAACGGACCGACAGCGGTCCTACCAGTAGTGCTGCGCCGAGCAGCGAGATCCAGCGGAGGATGGAATCGGTGAGGGGCGGGAGCCCTTGCTGGCGGTGGACGGGGACCTCGACGGCGGTGCCTGCGGGACGCGTGCCGTCGGGATTAAGGATGGTGAGGGGGAAAGAGCCGACCCACTCATGGCCGTCGACGCTGGAGAGAGTCTGCCAGACGACGGTGTAGACGCCTGGTTCGATGCTCTCAAGCGGGAGGGTGAGGTGGGTGGGGTCTTCGGGGTCGAATTGCGGCGCGCCGGTTGGGATTTCGGTTCCGGCGGCGTCGAGGATGCGGGCGCCGGTGAAGGTCTCTTCCAGGGGTTCGCTGAACCAGAACTGAATGGCTGCGGGCGGCTGGGTGAGTTCGGCGTTGGGCTGGGGGTCGGCGCGTACGAGCAGGGCGTGGGCGCGGACGGCCGGGGGCGAAAGCAGCAGGGCCATTGCCGCGGCGAACAACGCCAGCGGCAGGCCCGCTGCTGTTATCTTCTTGACGGCCGCCCCTTTTGGCTTGGCCGCGCCACGCCAGGGAGGCTTTGACATCGTGCTGCTAACTGTTCTTTCCGCTCAAGCTGCGCGAGTTGCTCGGAGCCTGGCGCTCGCCCAGCCTTTTGCGTCTTCGGGCCAGGAGGAATGCACCGAGAAGCAGTAGTACAGGGAAAGAACTGCCCATGCAGGGAATCTCTAGTCCTTGGTCAGCCTGGTCTGGAGGCAGTTCGGACTCATCTGAAGCTTGATCGGAAGCCGATGGTGTCGATTCAGTCTCAGCACGTTCCGGCGCGGCCGTATTCGTGGGCGAGGGTTGGTCGGGCACCGCCGTGGCAGTTGGCACGGGTGATGAGGTTGCTGTTGGTGTGGCCTCCGCCTCAGGCTCGTCAGCCTGAATTGTGAACTGAAACTCGCCTTCGGCGGTATCGCCGTCGTCTGCGGACAAGGTGCGCCAGCGCACGGTGTAAACGCCGTTGGGTAGATCCGACTGGAGCGAGACGGTCATCAGCTTGCGGTTGTCATCATCGATGGCGGCGTCGTCCAGGTCTACTCTCTGGTCATCGGGGCCGTAGACCTCAAGAGTGTTTTGGCCTTCCCGGCGAAAGAGCTCCTGGGTGAACCAGACCTGCACCTGCTGCGGCGCCTGGGAAACGACTTCACCGACGGCGGGCACGGTATCATCATAGTCGGCATGGGCCAGGACGGCAGTTGATAGTGGGTAGTGGACAGCGGCCAGCAACACGCCTACCGAAAACAGGATGGCTATACCGTTACGCAGTTGGGTCTGGCTCATAGGTTAGCCTCCGTGGCTGTGGTCGTGTCCGTCGTCCTGAGTTTCATTGGATTCAAATTTTAGGCAGATGTCGTTTTCGCTTTCCTGGCCGCCGTTCTCGTCGCTGGCTTCTTCGTCGTCATGGCCATTGCTGTGACCGTGGTCATCATTGGCAGTCTCAGTTTGTTCGCCCTCTTCCTGACCTTCTGCCTCCATCTCGTCTCCGGACAGTTGCAGGCAGTCAAACCAGTCGAAGACGTTGCCGGAAAAGTGGTGCTGCTCGTCGTGCGCGGTCGAGGAGAGGGACACAGCGTTCTCCAGGTCATCGTCGGCAAGCGCCGCGGTGAGCTTTGTAAGCGTTTCGGCGAGCGTCTCCGCCTCTGCGGCCAGTTCCGGCGGCCAGTCAACAGCGTTCAAGAGGGGCACGAGATATTTGATCTGACCGGCGTCGCCCGGCATGATGCCGTCGCCGTCTTTCAGGCGTCTGTGCAGGGCGTGGATGTCGACCTTGTCGAGAAGATAGGCCGCGGAGACGGCGTCGTAGACGGAATGGGCGAGTTTTTCTGCGGCCATCTCGTCCTCTGCCGTTTCAAGTTCGGCCAGGCGGGCTTCCAGAGCGGTAATGCGCTCGGTCAGGGTTTCGAGCGTGGGGGCTTCCTCATGGGCATGGTCGTCTCCTTCGCTGGCGAAGGAAGGGGCAGCCGGGGAGGTGGCGTAGAAGACGGCAAAGGCAACTGCTGCGCACAGCAACAGCACGGGTAGGCGGACGTTGTTGGGTACTCGCATTGGAATCTCCTTTTACCAGGACAGATAGCAAGCTTCTAGCGGTCGGGGGACAGATACGATGCGGTTTCATTGGATTATATCATTTGGCGGATAGTTAGAGATACCGTAGCTACTAGGCGGGGAGAAGACGGCCCAAAGGCCAGGAGATAGTGGAGAAGAGAGAGGAGAGAGAGTTGCCTGTGCTCGGCTGAATCAGGGTCGTGAATTGGAGAGGGCGAGAAGTGACGAGATGCCCTTGGGGGGAGGGGGTCTATTGGCAAGTGGCCAGGCCGAGGGCGGCCAGGTCGTTGTTTGCGATTTCGCGGAGTTCGGCAGGAATGCATCCGGTCAGCCTATTACCTCCAAGAAACAGGGTCGACAGGTTGGTCAGGCTGGTCAGGTCGGGTGGAATCGATCCGACCAGCTCGTTGTCGGAGAGGTCAAGTGTTTGCAGATGGATGAGGGCGCCTAAGCGCGGGGGAAGGGAGCCGGTCAATCTGTTTGCGGAGAGATCGATGGCGGTAACGCGTCCGGCGTCGTCAGTGGTGACGCCGGACCATTGGGCGAGGGGGCTGTCGGGGTCCCGCCAGTTTGTGCTGTGCTGCCACTGCGGGCCGCCGGTGGCAAAGTAGAACGTGGTCAGCGCCTCTCTGCAGGTGGGCAGGCGTGTGTCGCTGAGGTCCTCGATCAGTATTTTGAGCAGATCTGCCGGCATGCAGCCGGTGAAATCGTTGCCTGCAAGGTGAAGAATCAGCAGGTCATCAAGTTCGCTCAGCCACCAGGGGAAGGCCCCAGTCAGGCCGTTGCCTGACAGTGCGACAACCGACAGACCGGTGAGGTGGCTGAGTTCGGTCGGGACCGGGCCGCTGAGATCGTTTCCTGACAGATCCAGCCATGTCAGATTCAGGAGATTACCCAGTTCAACGGGGATCGAACCAACGAGGTTGTTGTTGTCCAGCTCAAGATTTGTCAGCGCAAAGAGGTTGCCCAAGCCGGCCGGAATCGGTCCCGCCAGGTTGTTGCCAGACATGCGCAGTATTTTCAGGTTGGGGAGGCTTTCCAATACGGCTGGGATATACCCGCTCAGGCGGTTCCTGTTGAGATTGAGTTCGATCACGCTGCCGTTTCTGTCGGTTGTGACGCCTTGCCAAGTCTCGAGCGGTTCATCGGTCAACCAGTTGGTGTTCTGGGCCCAGTTCGCGCCGCCGGTGGCATGGTAGAGTGCGATCAGGGCGTCTCTTTCGGAAACGAGGGCCGGCATCAGGTCGCTCTGCGACGGCATTTGGT
>WTGY01000047.1 GCA_011523365.1 Caldilineaceae bacterium | reverse complement strand
ACAAGGGAGGGCCGAATAGGCCCGACCGCCCAGAACTGCAGTAGTCAGTAGTCAGAGACGGCGCTCTGGCTGCCTCAGAATTGATCGCGGAGTGGCCATGGTTTGGTCTCTGCCAGAGGATTGCGAGAGTTCACCTCCATTTTGGGATGCACCCGTTGGGCGAACCATTGACAGAAAAAATATTCTACGATATATTGTCCGCACTGCTGGCCTGACAGGCTCACTTGTCGTGGTCCGGCAGCCCGTCAGGATCTCCCATAGGCAGTTTGAAAACTCAGCGGTTGACGAGTGCGTGAACGGACTTTGCACGACGGATTCCAGTGCACCACCATGAGCCAAAGGAGAGAAGCGATGAAACTCAAATTTGTCTTGTTCTTCCTGATCGCGGCCTTGGCGATCTCTGCCTGCGCGGCACCCGCTGCACCTGCGGCAGACAGCGCATCCGGGGCGGCAGAAATGCAGGAGGCAGAAGGAGCGGCGAACGGCGAGATTTCTCGTGAGAACACATTGATTATTGGTTTTGAGGGCGGACCGCGCGCCGCACCTGAACAGAACGGTCTGAATCCCGGTTCGACCAATTCGCAGGGTCACCACCAGGTAATGATCGAGTCCCTGTACTATCTGAACTATCAGACGGGTGAGTTGATTCCGTGGCTGGCGTCCGGGCCTGCGGAGTGGAACGATGACTTCACAGAGGTGACGATTCCGCTGCGAGAGGGAATTACCTGGAGCGACGGTGAAGCCTTTACGGCGGATGACATCGTCTTCACGATCAATATGCTCAAGGAAAATCCCACGCTGATCTTTGCCGACCGCGTCGTTGACGTTACGGAGGCTGTGGCAGTGGATGACCAGACGGTAAGGATTTCACTCCTGGACCCTGATCCGCGCTTTATCGTCAATGCTTTCGGTGTCAGGATTTGGGGGGCCGTCCGGGTCGTACCCGAACACATTTGGGCCGATCAAGACCCCAATACGTTCGGCAACTTTGATCTGGAGCAGGGCTGGCCGGTCTGGACCGGGCCTTACAAGCTGGTTAAGGCGACCTCGACCGAGTTTGTCTTTGACAGACGCGACGACTGGTGGGGGGCGGAGACCGGTTTCCAGGAGCTGCCCAAGCCTGAGCGCATCATCTTTGTGGAGGCAGGGCCGGATGAGCGAAAGGCGGCGGCGCTGGTGGCTGATGAAGTCGATGGTCAGCCCAGCCTGAGAATCGATACGTTCATCGATGTGCGCACAAAGAATCCCAATGCGATTGGATGGACAGAGGACGAACCGCATGCGTGGATCGATCCCTGCCCCGGGATGCTGGGTTTCAATACTCGCGTCGAGCCATGGGATGACCCAGAGATGCGCTGGGCGATTGCATACGCCATCCCCAACCAGCTCATTGGTGATGCTACGACAGGCGGTTTCGGTCAGGTTTCGCCGTACAACTTCCCCGACTATCCGGCTGTTCAGTCGTGGCTGACGGAGAATCAGGACCTGCTTGATCAGTATGATTCCACGGTCCACGATCCGGAGAGGGCCAAGGAGATATTCGAGAGCAAGGGCTATGTGATGGGGTCGAATGGTGTATATGAGAAGGACGGCGAGCCCCTACAGGTCGACATACTGTTCAAGACAGAAGAGCCGATCCTACCGCAAGTTCTGGTTTCTGCCTTTCAAGACGTTGGCATCGACGCGGCGCCACGAGCGCTGGCAGGCGCCACCTACCACGACGCTCGGTTGACGGCAGATTTCCAGATTGAAACGCATCACGTTGCCTGCGGCAGTGTGGTCGAGCCCTTTGACGAGCTGAACCTGTTTCACAGCCGCTGGGTGAAGCCAATCGGAGAGCGCCATTCACGCAATCACTGGGGCTGGACGAATGCCGAATATGATCAGATCGTGGAAGAGATGCAGGTGGTAGCACCCAATTCAGAGCGACAGCACGAGCTGTTCCGCCGGGCTCTTGAAATCCGCCTGCAGGAACTGCCGATCATCTCGCTGACCCAGCAAAGACGAGTGGTGCCTTACACGACCACGTATTGGACGAACTGGCCGACCGAAACGAACGATTACCACCATCCGCCGAACTGGTGGCAGAACTTCCTGATGCTTTTGATGGAGATCGAGCCGGCCGGTTAGGCAGCGGGCAGTCCAGGTAGATTAGCTCGTGGAGAGAGCAAATGCTCTCTCCACGTTCTATCCCTGTGGGTAAGTTCCAAGTTTCCGGCAGACGAGAACTAGCCACGCTTTCAGCACGTCCTCGTAACGGCGAGTGAAAATGAGCCTGACCTATATCCTGCGACGTCTCGGCATCTTTTTTCTGATCCTCTGGGTCGCTTCGACACTGAACTTCGTCATTCCCCGACTGGCGCCCGGAGACCCAATTGCCGCCCTAATTGGGGAGATGGAAGAGCAGGGGGCAACAGTTGAAAACAGCGCGGAATTGATTGGCATGTTCCGCGAGCGATTCGGCCTGGATGACCCGCTTCCGATTCAGTATCTGAAATACTTGGCCGCGCTGGCTCGTTTTGACCTTGGTTACTCGATACGCTTCTTCCCGGCCACGGTCTCGCAGATCGTTGCCGCGGCGTTGCCGTATACGATCGGCCTGCTTACGGCAACTTCACTTATTACTTTCGTATTGGGGATTCTCGCAGGCGCTCTTCTTGTCTGGCATTCAACGCCCCAATTTGGTAGGGCGGTGATCACGTTCTTCATGATGCTTGCCCCCATTCCGTATTATCTTCTGGCCATCATATTTGTTTCCGTACTGGCATTTTCCCTGGGCTGGTTTCCATACAGCGGCGTTGTCTCGATTGGCCGGTTGCCTAAAGAAGGACTTGACCTTGGTTTCATCGTGGATCTAATATATCACTCACTTTTGCCGGCCTTCTCAATCATCATTGCCGGTGTGGGCGGATGGGTGCTGGGAATGCGCGGGATGATGGTTACGGTGCTAGGGGAGGACTATCTGACGCTCGCCGAGGCAAAAGGGCTCAAGGACAGGCGGATTTTCCTACGCTATGCCATGCGGAACGCAATCTTGCCACAGTTCACGGCGTTGGCGATCACTCTGGGCTATGTCGTATCGGGTGCTACCATTGTCGAATTGATTTTTTCGTATCCGGGAATGGGATTGCGGCTATTTGAGGCAATCAACAGCAGCGACTTTCCTGTAATTCAGGGGATCACTTTTTTCCTGGTCGTATCCATCGCTGTGGCTATACTGATCATCGATCTGATATACCCCTGGCTTGACCCACGCATCACTTATTCAAGAAGGTAGTGTTCCGGGACGAACGGCTATGACCACCGCATTCTTGCCAGAAACGGGACCGGAATCTCTGCCTGTTGAGGAGACTACGCTGGCTACGCGTGGTTTGAGGGCCAGCGTGCGGTACTGGCTGGGAAACTGGAAGCTTTCGCTGGGGCTGGTCTTGATTATCGGTCTGACCGGCTTCAGCATCATTGGCTCCTATATTGTTGATTTTGACCTGACCAAAGTTGCGGCGGGCGACTTCAACGCACGGCCTTCAGAAGAGTACATATTTGGCACAGACAATGTTGGGCGCGATGTCTGGGCGCTGATCATACATGGCATTCACCCTTCGCTGAAGGTTGGCTTGATCGCGGGGGTGCTTGGAACGGCTGTTGGGGTCGTTCTTGGTGTTGTGGGGGGATACTATGGCGGGAACACGGACGCGGTCATCAGTACGATGGCGGACATTTTCCTGACCATCCCCTCGCTCTTGATCCTCGTGGTACTGGCTTCCTACATTCGCACTACGACACTGGAGTTCACGGCGCTGGTGATTGCCATTTTTGCATGGGCCGGGCCAACGCGGCTGATCCGCTCGCAGACATTGAGCCTGCGAGAAAGGGCGTTTGTCCCATTAGCTAAGTTGTCAGGGCAGAGCGACTTCGAGATAGCGATAAAGCAGATCATGCCCAACTTGCTGCCATACATCATGGCGGGCTTCGTGGGCGCGGTGTCGGGCGCGATACTGGCCCTGGTCGGCATCCAGATTTTGGGGTTGGGCCCTCTGTTCACGCCTAATCTCGGTATGATTTTGCAGGCGGCCTACGAAGGCGCGGCCATCTTTCGCGGGATGTGGTGGTGGTGGGTGCCTCCTACTGTCGCACTCATGATCATCTTCATCAGTCTGTTCCTCATCAGTCTTGCACTCGACGAACTGGCAAACCCCCGCTTACGTGAGCGAGCCAAATAACGGTACCATGACAGTTTTCACCGACAGCGCGCCCCTGCTCCAAATCGAGAACTTACGTGTCTATTATTGGAACCAGGCGGGCCCAGTAAAGGCGGTTGACGACATCAGTTTCTCCATCAGGTCCAACGAACGATTTGGCTTTATCGGGGAGAGCGGATGCGGCAAGACTACGACTATTATGGCGATCCTGCGCCTCATCAGACGCCCGGGCCGGATCGAGGGCGGCCGAATCCTGCTTAAGGGAAGCGACATTCTGACGCTCAGCGGTGAGGAGATGCGTCAGACGCGGTGGAACAGGATTTCTCTGATACCTCAGGGCGCCATGAATTCATTGAACCCGGTCATGCGCGTGCGCGATCAGATTGCCGACGCGATCGTTACGCACAGGGGAGCCGTGCCCAATCGGGAGTTAAGGGAGAGAATCGGGGACCTGTTAGAGACCGTGCAGCTGTCTGCAGACGTTGCTGACATGTTTCCGCATGAACTGAGCGGGGGCATGAAGCAACGGGTCTGCATTGCCATGGCCACCGCACTGGAACCTGAGCTGATCATTGCGGATGAACCGACAAGCGCGCTGGACGTCGTGGTTCAGAAGGCTGTCATGGAGACACTGATCGGCGTGCAAGAGCGTATGGATGCCTCGATGATCCTGATTGGGCATGACATGGGGATGACCGCCCAGGTCGCGGACCGGGTTGGCGTAATGTATGCAGGGAAACTGGTGGAGGTGGCAGATACGAGGGAGCTGTTCCGGCAGCCGCAGCATCCCTATTCGCAGGCGCTGATTTCTTCGCTGCCTTCCATTCGGGAGAAGAAGCGAGGCGGTGGGATTCCGGGTCTGCCTCCATTTCTGCTTAACCCGCCCGATAACTGTCTCTTTCATCCCCGGTGTTCCCATGCCATCGCCTTCTGTCAGGAGACGGCGCCCTTAATGCATCGGATCAAGGCAGGCCACATGGCCGCATGCCACCTTCACAGCGCCCCTGAGAAGTTCGACTCCGGCCCGGAATCCGAAGGCGGGCATTCAGGCGTGTTGGCGGCGACGGCAACTGGGTCCGGGGCCGGGCGGCAAGCGCGGTGACGGCCATGGCTGCCCCTTTACTTGAAATTAGGGATCTGACGAAGAGTTACGGCGGGGGGCTCTTTCGAAGGCCTTCGCCGCCGGCCCTGGAGAACTTTTCTCTTAATTTTGCTGAGGGCGAACCCAAGATCACGACTATTGCAGGCGAGAGCGGCAGCGGCAAGACAACGCTGGCGAATCTTGCTCTGGACTTTATCCACCCTACCTCCGGCCGGATTTTCTATCGAGGGCAGGATATCTCTGCAATGTCACGCAGCGAAAGGTTCGTATTCAGACGTGAAGTTCAGGCGATCTTTCAGGATCCTTTTGGGACGTACAACCCTTTCTACAAGGTGGATGCCGTCTTCAACACGGTAATACAGAAGTTCAGGCTAACCAATGATCGGGCGGAAAGGCGGAGGCTGACCGAGGAGGCGATGGAGGTGGTTGGTTTGCGGCCCAACGAAATCCTGGGAAAGTATCCGCACGAACTCAGCGGAGGGCAGCGTCAGCGAATCATGGTGGCACGGGCATTCCTGTTAAAGCCTCGAATTATTGTTGCAGACGAACCCGTCTCGATGATCGATGCCTCGCTGCAGATGCGCATCCTGGAGATTTTCCGCAACCTGAAAGACGAGTACGGGATTTCTTTTCTGTACATCACACACGATCTGTCGACCGCGTACCAGATCAGCGATGACATATATATTTTGTACGGCGGATCCGTGATGGAGAGCGGCGACATTGAGGGTGTCATCCAGAATCCTCACCACCCGTACACGCAGTTGCTGGTGGGTTCCATCACATTGCCGGATCCGGATGTGCGATGGGAGGGGCGCAGCGTATCGGCTGCCTCTGAGGAAACTGCCGCCATAAACCTGGAAGGCTGCAAGTTTTACCACCGATGCACCCACGCTATGGAGCGTTGCGCAACCGGCACGCCGCTAGACTACACAGTGGCGCCCAATCAGACGGCCTCCTGCTTTCTATTCGAGTAGCATCCTCTGCCCACGACACCTCTTCCTCGGGCGGTTGACCTAAAGTCCGACAACTCAATAACTGTATGTAAGCAGATAAACCGGCGGCCCCGCCTTACGGCTCCAGGGAAAAGGTCGCTTTCAGCATGATTGCCACTTCCACCTCGGATGGGGAGTTGGCCAGTGAATTGGGCGTTCCCATCAGGTAGTAGCCGCCGGTGGCTGTCTGTCCTGTATGGGCAATGCAGCCGCCCGCCGGACGGATGGCGCCGACGGGGGAAACGTCCTCTGACACTGAAATGACGCGACCGAGCGACATATCCAGAAGGCCGGCCATTCTCGTCGCACGCTGTCGTGCGTCTTCGAGTGCCGCACGCATTGCCTCCAACTCCAGGGCGGCGCAGTCCTCGACACGGAACACCATGTTCGCCCCTTGGATGGTCGGTCCGCGCCTACCCTCCATTTCGTCCACGATTTCCTGCATCAGAGAAAGTAGTCGATCCAGTTCGTTGAAAGAGAAGGCAACTTCACCAGCGAAACTTGAGGGCCCATAGGCATAGTTTCGGCTAAGATAGTTTATCTCGATGGTTTCTGCATCAATTCCGTGTTCGATCAAGAATTCACTTACTTCCTCAAGGTCGGTTGGCTCGACGAAGGACAGCTCCGGGCCTGCAGGGCCGTATGAGGGCTGATCGCCAATATACAGATTCACGCTGACACTGTCCGGCGCGGTCGACGCAGCGCCGTAACCCAAGACGGTGACACTCATGGGGGGTTCCGAGGGAACTTCCTGATTTGGCGTCGCACCGAGGGTGGTTGCCGGGACCAAGAGGAGCGATGCAGTTAACAGGAGTGTGAGGAGGGTGTTTTTCATCAGACGTTCCTTTCTCAAGATATTGTTATCATTCAGCGCTAAGTGCAGTCATTGCACAAATTCATAGGGCCAGCATCGAGCCGAAAGGGTCGCCGCGTTACAGGTCGGCGTCTATGTTTTGGGAAGGTAAATGCATTCTTGCCAGGCAGCACATTCGCCGGAGAGGGGAATTTTCAGACTTAGTTTTTTCTACGACGTTGCCTGCGTTATGCCAGACTTTTCGAGGAGCAAACGGCTGCCAGGCGGAGAGCGGTTACCTGGAGTCGCAGAGTGACTGACAAAAGCAGGAGGCAAATTGAATGTAACTTATCCAATAGAAACTGGCAAATGGTTTTTCGGGGTCAGATGTGGTTGAAACCATTTCCAGATCCTTGCGTTCTCTGTTCAGATGGGCCATTCGACGGCCTGTCTGCGAACCTACTCATCGGCGTCGAAGTCCTGACTTCCTTAGCTTGCTGAAGTCATGTTGGTTTTGGGTGCAGCCCAGTTTTGGGGCGAGAGAAGGCAGGCACAAGGCCTGCCCCTACGGGAGCGGGAGTGGGGAAGGGGCGAAGCACGGCCGCCGCGGGTGGACAAGGTCAGATTGCGCTCACACTCGATGCGGCGGGTGTTTAAGGAGAGGGGGCGTTGCGGGGGCGGAGCCCCCGCACAAGGGAGGCCGCTTGCGGCCGACCGCCCAAATGCGAGGAGAGAGAGTTGCTGGTTCCTCTGCCGAGGATCGGATGGGGGACGAGTCCTGGTCAGGGCCCTGCCAGAGGATTGCGAAAGTTCGCCCCCAAATTGGGATGGACCCTTCGTTTTGCTCGTTTGACACCAAGTTGGCTCGCAACTATGATCAGACCAACTTTCCCCTGCGAAGCTCTTTCTTCCAGTCTGAGTTTTTCCCGTGACGGATCTGATGCGCTATCCGACTGCAGTCGAATCCAAGTCAACCCTGCACAGCAATCTAGGAGATTGGAACCATGAGAAACTCAAAGCTGACTCGAAGAGATTTCCTGCGAATTGCGGCCGCGGGTGCCGCCGGAACCGCGGTGGTTGCCTGTGTGCCGGCAGCTGCTCCGAGCGAGACGGACTCGATGACCGAGGGCGCTTCTCCTGACGAAGCGCCGACTGAGGTACAGTTCGTCAACATCTGGACTGCAAACGACACGCCCTTCATCATTGAACTGTTGGAAGAATGGGATGAAACGCATCCGCAATACGACCTGACGTTGATTCAGACCACGAACAGAGAGTCGACGCAGAAGCTGCAGACGTTGGTATCGGCAGGCACACCACCGGACTGCGGCTACTGGGCTCCGGGGGCCTTCATCGCCCTAGCGCCGGCGGGTGCCTTCCTGGCCCTGGACAGCTATATCGAACGGGACGCGGATATTGTTCAGATCGACGATTTTCCGGAGTTGTCGATCAGGGGTGCGTCTGTCGACGGCGTAATGTACGGGATTCCCTGGTCGATCAACATTCAAGCGTTTGTGTCTGTGCCGGTTCTGTATGACGAGGCGGGTGTACCGCATCCAGATTGGAACACGTGGACATGGCAGGATTTTGGCGAAACGGCTCCCCTGATCGCTACGGGCGAGTTTGCGGACAAGAAGATAGCCCTGGCAAACCAGCAGCGTTACTTCGTGTTTATGTGGGCCTGGGGAGGAGATGTCCTGGACGAAGACAACGACCAGCAACCGATTCTCGACTCGGACACAAACCTGGAAGCGCTCACTTTCTTGAAGAGTCTGTATGAAGCTGACGTCGTACTGACCGGCGAATACGGAGAAGCCTTTGGCGGGCTGCGACCGATGCTGGCTTCAGGTCGCATTGCGCACGCGATTCACGGCATCGGAACCTGGAATTTCATGATGCGCGAAGCGGTCGTGGATTGGGATTTCTGGCATGTGCCGGCCGGACCGGCCGGACGCGCGGCAGAGGTGATACCCATTTCATTCCAGGTCGTGAATGGGAGCGAAAACCCTGAGGGAGGATGGGAACTGGTAAGGTGGATAACCGATCCTTCCCATGCTGGCAGGGTCTTCGCGGAGAATCTGCAGTCGCCGGCTCGCTATAGTTTGCGCGAACACTTTGTCGAAGCGGCACTGGTGCTTGCCCCTCACGCGACCATTCTGCCGACTTTGATCGACTACGGTCATGTCCGCCCGGACCTGCGGCTACCATTTGGCGGAGAGATTGGCAGAGCGGTCAGCTCGGAGTTGTTCCAGCCTGCAGTCGAAAACAGCGACAGAACGATTGCAGAGGGGATCGAGATCGCTCAGCAGAAGCTGGAAGAGATATTCGCTGAGAGGAGTTAGATGGTACTCGCCTGGAGCGACATGTTGCCCATGGTTTGGGATGGGATCGAAGGAATCTCAGTCGCTTGAACATCGTCCTGTTCATGGTGGACCAGCTCTCGGCCAAATGGCTAGAGGGGGGTTCCGCCTTGGCCTGCCCGACGCCCAATCTGGACCGCTTGCGTCGGGCAGGCACTACATTCACGAACGCCTATGCCAGCAATCCAGTCTGCTGCGCCGCCCGCGCTACTTTGGCGACCGGGTTGACAAGCCGCGGGCACGGAGTTCTTCAGAACGGGTACCGCCTGAACCCGGAGCTCCCGACGGTGATGCAGTCGCTACAGGAGGCCGGGTGGCAGACGGGGGCCTTCGGCAAGCTGCATTTCGAACCCCACTACAGTGGATTCGACGTCGACTTTCGGAAGTACGGGTTTGACGTGGTCTACAATACGGAGGACCCGCGCGGCGGGGCGTGGCTTGACTGGGTGGAGCGAGAGCATCCAGAGCACTACGAGGCCGCTCTGGCAACTGCCTGGCCTACGTCGATACCAGCTTTCGCCGCATACGGCACAGAGAAGACCGACCTTGCGAGCCGAATCAGGAGGATCCGGAAAGAGTTTAAGTGGGGGACGGCTGACTTTCCCCGGGGGACAGCCCAATATTACGTTTTGCCATTCCCGGAGGAATTGTCCCAGACTTCGTGGATAAGCGGGCACGCCCTCAACTTTCTGGCGGAAGCCGACCGGGACCGTCCGATCTTCGCCCATGTGAGCTACGTGCAACCCCACGCGCCATCGTGTCCACCAGCAGCGTATGTGGACCGGATAGACCGTTCCGCGATCCCGCGACCTGTGCTGCCCGAATGGCAGGACGATCCCCTTGCACCGCACTGTTTTGCGCAGAACGGCTTGCACATCGATCCGGTTGCCTGGCGCGACCGCCGCCATCTGTATCTGGCTGATGTCGCCCATTTGGACCATCAGTTGGGACTGCTGCTCGACGCCCTGGAGGCTTCGGGCCAATGGAACGAGACTGTTCTCTTCTTTCTTTCGGACCATGGTGATCTGCTCTACGATCACGGCTTTTTTGGTAAGGGTGAACGACACTATGACGCCTGTATACGGATTCCATTGATTGTGGCAGGGAAAGGAGTCCGGCAGGGCCATGAGTGTAGGGCACTTGTCCAGCATGAGGACATTGTCCCGACAGTACTCGAAATGGCGGGCTTGCCGCAGCCACAGGTGCCAGTTGGGGGCCCTCATGCATCGGATAGAGTGGATTTGAACCTGCCAGGCAGGTCTTTGGTTCCCTGGTGCCGCGGCGAGGAGCCTGCCGGATGGCGAGACGCTGTATATGTCGAAAGCTACAACAACATAGACAGCCGGACGCCTATGAACTGGGCGCGTACAGTACGAACAGAAGAGTGGCGTTACACGCTCTATCCGGGCGAGGCAGGGGAACAGCTATTTCACATTTGCGACGATGTTGACGAGACGCGAAACCTGGCTGGAGATACCGGCCATGCGGAAACGCGTGGTGCGTTGCGCGACCGTCTCTTGGAAGAACTGATACTTCAGGACTTTCCGCATCCGCCGCGAGACCTGTTTGCCCTGGGTGTCCATTGATGGGGATTGCGGGCTCCAAGTGAGAGTTCCTCAACGGGTAGGGGGAATAGTGAAGGGCATGGGTACTGGGGGCCCAATCGCCGTTTCTTTCGAGGCCGACGTTGGGAGCCGTTGTTTCTGATGAACAGTGCATCAGGAATGAGGTAGGATGATTTCCTTTCTGAAGACCAACCGGCAGCGGGAAGCTCTATACGGTTGGCTGTTTGCGTTGCCTGCCATCATCGGCATGGTAGCGTTCGACGTTGGGCCGATGGCTGCTTCAGTTTTGATCTCTTTCACCGAGTGGAACGGCGTAACGCCACCGCAGTGGGTCGGTATTGCCAACTACGAGGAGATTCTTTTTCGGGACGACCTGTTCTTGCTCTCGTTGCGCATTACAACCGTTTTTGCCTTTATTTCCATTCCACTCAATCTGGTGACCGGCTTCCTGCTGGCGCTGCTGCTCAACCAGAAGATTCGCGGGCAAGCTCTGATGCGCACGCTTTACTACCTGCCTTCGATCGTGCCGTTGGTTGCGGTCGCGGCGCTTTGGCGTTGGATTTTTCTGAGACGATTCGGCCTGCTGGACATTGGGCTGGCGATGGTGGGCGTTCAGGCACCCGACTGGCTTGGAGACCCCAATTGGGTGCTGCCTGCGTTCATCGTGATGGGTCTTTGGGGCGTAGGCGGCGGTATGCTGATAAACCTTGCAGGTCTGCAGGCGATACCAACCGATCTGTACGACTCGGCTTCGATTGACGGGGCCAATGCGTTTCAACGGTTGCTGAACGTGACGATACCGATGATGACGCCCTTGATTCTGTTCAACCTAGTCATGGGCATTATCGGGGGCCTGCAGGTATTTGTCGTTGCATTTGTGATGACCCAAGGCGGGCCCAATAACGCCTCGTTGTTCTACATGTTGCACTTGTACCACACCGCGTTCGAGTATTTCCGCCTTGGGTACGGTTCCGCCCTGGCGTTGATACTCTTCCTCTACATAGTTGTGCTGTCAGCGCTGGTGTTCCGTTCGTCGACCGCCTGGGTCTACTACGAAGGGAGCCGTTGACGTGGAAATGCATTCGAGGTGACCGGGTATGGCGCAGACATTTCCGTACCGCCCAATGAGACCAGTGGCTGCACTAAGGGAGGTTGTTACTAACCCGTACAGGTTAAGGTATTACGCGGGCAGAGTCATCCTCTATGCGATTCTCTTTGCCGGCGCCATCCTAGTCACGATTCCCTTCATCTGGCTGGTTTCCAGTTCCCTCAAGCCTCAAGCTCAATTGGTCGCGTTTCCACCGATTTGGATCCCGAAGCCAATCCTGTGGGAAAACTACCCGAAGGCACTTACTGCCTTACCGTTTAGTCGCTTTATCCTGAATACGGTGATTATCGCGACCGGGGCAACTCTTGGCAGTTTGGTCAGCAGCAGTCTGGGGGCATTTGCGTTCTCACGGCTGCGGTGGCGCTTCCGAGACGCAGTCTTCTTTGCGCTCCTGCTAACGATCATGCTTCCGGGGCAGATTACGATGATTCCCCGATTTGTTCTCTTTTCCAAGTTGGGATGGGTAAACACATATCTTCCGCTCATCGTGCCTGCCTGGTTTGCCAGCCCCTTCTATGTCTTTCTGATGCGGCAGTTCTTCATGGGGCTGCCGTCAGAGTTGGATGACGCTGCCCGAATCGATGGCGCTAGTGTCTTTGGCATATACTGGCGCATCATGCTGCCTCTGAGCAAGCCGGTATTGGCGACCGTGGCCCTGTTCTCAGTCCAGCATCATTGGAACGCGTTTATCGGACCACTTATCTATCTGCATGATTTGGACAAGTTTACTGCGGCAATTGGGCTGCGTTACTTCGTTACGGATACGCAGGTTCACTACAATTTGCAGATGGCTGCTTCGGCTGCCTTCACGATACCGATTATCATTTTGTTCTTTTTCGGGCAGCGATACTTCATCCAGGGTATTGTGTTCTCCGGGGTGAAGGGGTAACCCCTCGGTTTGGCGGCCGGACGAGGCCGCCTGTGCCCAATTGGAACGACTGTGGAGAGACAGAATGAACCCCTCAATTTCCGAACCAATTCCGATGACAGAGGAGCAGAAATTCTTCTTTGACTTGCGCGGCTGGATCCTGTTGCCGGGCGTGCTTACGCAAGAGGAAATTCGTACGATGAAGGCAGAGGCCTACGGAGTTGACATAGTCAGGCACCGGCAGGCAATCAATCCCCGACAGTCGTTTCAAGGATCACTGCAGACATTGCTTGACCATCCGGCCATCGTTGGCATTTTGAGTGAAATCCTGGCAGAGGAACCGTTTCTGGCGGACGACTACTACGCATTCCGCTGCGAGAATTCGTTTATCACGATCCGGCCGCCTGGCTGGAGCAAGACAGAGCGCAGGGACGGCGGAATGCCGCATGTGGTGCGACCGCCGCAACAGGCCAACGCGATGCGCTATCAGGCAGCCGGCGGGAAGATATTTGCCGGTCTGACGCGTGTGGTCTGGGAGCTGGAGGAGGTGAAGGCCGGCCAGGGAGGTACTTCGTTTCTCAGCGGGTCGCACAAGTCCCATTTCAGTTACGGAGGGCCGGACCGTTACCGACCCAACGTCAGCGACTCCTCCTGGGAGCAGAGTATCAGGGAGATGATGGAGGACTACAGCTGTCCGGCCGGGTCGGCGGTAATCTTTACGGAAAGCCTTTTGCACGCTGCAAATGACTGGACCAACCCAGACAATCCTCGTTGTGCGGTTTTCAATTGTTACAACTCGTTGTGGGCGCAGTGGCACCGGCTGAACCTGGAACACGAAATCATTCAGTCCATGCCGCCCAAACGCAGGTCCTTGTTTCGCGGCGTGTGGCAGATTGGGGGAGAGAACTTTCAGTACTCGCAGGAAAACCGCAGCCTGTGAGCTGTCGCATTTTCGGCATCCGGGGGCCGAGCACGGCGCGCGGGTCAAGGCAAGAAACCGGGCCATCTCTTGCCCTTCACCAATAGTGGCTCTCGAGTGGAACCCTCTCTATGGACACCATCCCTCCTGAACTGAAGACGCCAAACTACCGTACAACTGAACTGGCCGGCATCGGCTACGATAGCTCCCTGGACAGGCAGGATCCGAGCAATGTGCTCAAGGTGGGTGAGACTTACTATGCCTGGTACACGCAGCGGCCGGCCGGCGTGGAGCCCTACGCGTCGACGATCTACTACGCCACATCTGAAGACGGCTACAACTGGCTTGACCGCGGTCAGGCGCTGGATCGAGGACCTGCAGGTGCGTGGGACAGTTTCGGAGTTATCACGCCGTATGTGGCAGTTGTGGACGGACGTTACTACCTTTACTATACGGCAACTTGCGACGTCGAACCGTTTAGCACGAATGGCACGCTGCGGCATATCGGCGTTGCCACTGCCGAGAGTCCGGACGGTCCCTGGCAGAGGAGCGGCAGCAATCCAATTCTCAGCCCCAGCCGGGACTCTTCCCAGTACGATTCACTCCTAGTTGACGATACGCACGTGATCGTGCGTGGAGGCGGGTTCTGGCTCTACTTCAAGGGGCGCAGTTCCGGGCTGCAACCGAATGAGACGAAGTGGGGGCTTGCAGTGGCCGACCATCCCGCCGGCCCGTTTCGAAAATATGATGAGAACCCTGTACTGGGTAGCGGCCACACAGTTTGTGTCTGGCCACACCGTGAAGGGGTAGCGGCGCTGGTCGACAGTGCCGGGCCGGAACGTTTTACGGTGCAGTATGCTGCTGACGGGATCCACTTTCGGCGTGCGGCTTCGCTGGAGTTCGTTCATACGGGCTGCGGGCCCTACGATCCGGATGCCTTTACGGACACTCTGTACGGCCGAGGTATCAGATGGGGTGTCGCTCAAGAGCGCGGGGAAGGCCGCGTGTATATCGTTCGTTTTGACTGTGACCTCCAGGCTCCAGCCAGAAGCGGTTGCAGATGAGTTTGAGGGCACACGCTCAATGACCGACCGCCCAAACGTGTTATTCGTCTTCAGCGATCAGCATCGGTTCTGTTCTATGCCGGGTGTGGATGGCTGCGAGGTCCTGGCGCCGAACCTGGAGCGACTGCAGCGAGATGGGACAACGTTTGTCAACTGTTACAGCAACTATCCAGTCTGTGCGCCGGCGCGCGGCATGCTGTTTAGCGGACAGTGGCCGAGTGACACCGGTGTTGTCAATAATGTGTCTGAACTCAAGCCCTCAAGTTCATCGCTGGGAGAGGTATTTGCCCAAGGCGGGTATGAGACCTGCTTCATCGGCAAGTGGCACCTCCATGCGGGACCGCCGGAAACTGTCGACGGAAACGATCGACACATACCTCCGGGACCGGGCCGTCACGGGTTTGAACGGATGAGCATATGGACCGAAACGAACCGCCACTGGGACAGCCTCCGCTACGCAGAAGGAAGCGGAACGGCGTTGCGAACAAGCGGCTACAACGCTACTTTGATGACCGATGAGGCGCTGGCGTTCTTGCGTCGTCGGGATCAGAACCGGCCATTCTTCCTCTTCTTAAGCCTGAATTCGCCTCATCCACCTCTTGATGACGCGCCGCCGGGCATTTTGGACCTCTATTCGGGCCGCCCACTTTCCGTGCGCCAGAACGTACCGGAGGCGCTGGAGTCGGGCGAGGAGCTGGTGCCGGCAGGCGCTCATCGCAACGTGGTGACGATGACGCTCCAGGAACAGCTGGGCCAGTATTACGCCCACATCAGTGCGGTAGACGCCGAAGTAGGGCGGTTGATTGCGGCTCTTGAAGAGATAGACGAACGCGGGAATACTTTGATCGTGTATAGTTCGGACCACGGAGATATGCTTGGCTCGCATGGGTTGCTGCGGAAAGGCGTATTCTACAGAGAATCCGCGCAGGTCCCACTCGTTATGTCATGGCCGGGGAGGATTGCGGCCGGACAGGAAAACGGAATGTTGCTCGGTCTGATAGACGTTTATCCCACTTTGGTTGGATTGTGCGGACTACAGGTGCCAGGCGTTGCAAGGGGACAGGACCATTCGGAAGGTGTACTCAGGGGCAAAAGCGCCGGCTCGCGTTATGTGCTGCATTTCAACACGGGTCAGTCTGACCTTGATTTTCAGGCTGGGCAGCGCGGACTGCGGACGCTTCGCAATCTCTACTTTACTGACGGAATCGAAGAGGCGTTGTTTGACACGCTACATGACCCACTTGAGATGCAGAATCTCGCGTCTGTGCCCACACACGCCGAGTTGAAAGCGATGCTGGCGGCGTGTCTTCAACGCGCATTGCCTCCAAACATGGCTCTGCGCGAGAGAGGGTAAGGAGACTTCCGGGGGAATACCGACTATGGGCGAGGCCACGACAGTCCAGTTTGAATACAGCGCGGCTCGCGGCCTAGGGTACGAGCCGGGCATTACGCGACGGGATCCCAGTTGCATTATACGAGTGGGCGGCCTGTTCCATGTGTGGTACACCAAGACTCCCTACGGGCCGTCCGGCTACGACGCCTCGGTCTGGCATGCGGCGTCAGAAGACAGCATCCACTGGGAGGAGCGGGGCGAGGCAGTTCCTCGCGGTGCAGAGGGAGAGTGGGACGAACAGAGCGTTTTCACGCCTAACATTCTGGTCGCCGATGGCCGTTATTTTCTCTTCTACACGTCGGTGGAGAAACCTTACACGGAAGGGGCGCTCACCGCCATCGGCGTTGCTTATGCCAGTTCACCAGATGGACCGTGGATGAGATACGAAGAGAACCCCGTTCTGCGCACGGGACCGGAAGGGAGTTGGGACAGTCACCGAGTTGATGACTCCTGTTTGATTGTGCGAGATGGATTGTTCTGGCTGTACTACAAGGGTCGGGAGATGGGGCTCAGTCCGCGTGAGACCAGGATGGGGCTTGCCGTCGCTGAGCAGCCCATGGGTCCGTATCGGAAAGTTCCGGAGAATCCTCTGATCGAGGGCGGCCACGAAGTCTGTGTGTGGCGGCAGGGCGATGGGGTAGCTGCGCTTGTTCAGCCGAACGGCCCTGAGGGCGGGACGCTTCAGTACAGCAGCGATGGTATTCTCTTTCGTCGCTTTGCGGAAGTCAGGCCGCCGCAGGCACCGGGTCCTTATCGACACGATGACTTCGACGACAGGCAGACGGGCACTGGCATCGAGTGGGGCCTGCATATTGGCCTGCGATCGCGGCCATTGCCTTTTTTGGAGCGCTTCACTTGCGAGGGCCTGGCGGGAAGCAGGAACTTGTAGGAATGAGCCTTGGCTGAATTCCTCGCTTCCTCTGTTGCGCGGCAGGGAAGACAACTTCCTTTGAATTGAGACAGGTCCCAGACACTACGCGGCGGACAGAATCGACGATGTCGACGCGACGCCCAGGCCATTGTTGGTTGGATCAGAATTCGAGGTCTGTGATGGACGAGGCCCAGCCGGCAAGGCTGGCCATGCACCGGGGAGAGTGGACTGGCACAACGGCATTCAAGGTTGCCGGCTATGTTCTGTGCAACCAGGTCGTCCTGCCAGGGTCAGAGGCATACTACTTTCTCCTATTATGTCAGAGAGACGCAAAGGCGTGTCCACGGGCTGAAGTAACTGACAGCGGTGTGCCCGGGCCGCGATTGAGTTCGCCGGGGGGGGGCTGACCCGCGTACAGATCTGCCGCGTTGTGCTGTCTTTCGGGAAGGTATCCGGTGCGAAGATGTGAGAGACATCAGGGCTTTGTGGAAGGAAGACAATGTATGGATTCTGATCGGTTCCAGCCCTCACGTTTGATGACGCGCTGGAGCGGGCGGGGGTCCCAAAGTCAGAGGAGGTCTGGGTCCTGAATGTGGGTCTGCCTACGGTATCTGCGGTGAGATTTGAGGGCGCGCTGGTGGTGACGATGCGCTGGATGAACGCTTCTGCGCGGCGGCGCCGTTGTGCGCGGCTACCACGTTTGAGATTCATATGGTTGAAATGGCTTCCTATTTCGCCAACGCCGACTCGTCGCCATTTCCATTCGGCATTTTGAATGTTTGCGATATTCAACACCTTCATGCGGCGATCGCACCGCGCCCTTTGCTGGTGCGGGCCAACCTGGGCGACCAGTGGTGGCCGATGAGCGGGTTTAGCGAGCTCGAAAGGTTGACGCGGCAGGTGTATCGATTTTATGGGGCAGAGGAGCAGGTGGACTTTCGGGCTGAAGTACATGAACACAACCTGACAGGGCCTTTCGCCGATGCCTTAGAATCGTTCTTGCTACGATTTGTATAGCCTATAAGCCGAGGTCAAATTGCTCGAGACACAGTTGCCGTTGTTTACTCCAGTGTCGGATTGAGATTGAGGCTATGAGGCTGTGCCAAAGTCTGGATCTGCTGGAAAGGCGGGCTAGGAGAAGACGCCGCGTGGATACTCCGACCGGCGGCGGCTGCCGCGACTCGACGATACGGGGGAAGAGTTGCGGGGAGTGGGCGATGGCACTGGAGTCGACTGTTTTCCGTCACGTACAAGAAGAAGGCGCTCAAGATGAGAGTTGATTCAGTAAAGACATTCCTGGTGGATTCGGGTGCGGCGAAGCACTGGCTGTTCGTCAAGATAGAGACGGACGAAGGGATCCACGGATGGGGCGAGGCGTACACACAGTTGGACCGGGACCGGGTTATCAAGCGTCAGATGGATGAACTGTCCCGATACTTAATCGGACGGGACCCGTTCGATATCAAGCAGTTTGTCTTTTCGTCGTACTCGGACTTTGCGGGCAAGCGAGGCAGCGTGGAGCTGTTTTGCGCCATCAGCGGTATTGAGCAGGCGCTGTGGGATATCGCGGGGAAGGCCGCGGGCCAGCCGGTCTACAACTTGCTTGGCGGACGAACACGGAGGCGGTTGCGGGTTTACGCGAATGGCTGGGGCGGGGCAGAGGAGCCGGAAGAGCTGGCGGAAAGGGCCAGGTCGGTGGTTGCGAGAGGGTTCACAGCTCTGAAGTTTGATCCCTTCCCCGGCCGGTGGCGGGCCTATATCGACCGCTGGCAGGAGGATGAGGCGGTGGAGAGGGTACGGGCTGTGCGCGAGGCCGTGGGGCCAGAGGTGGACATATTGGTCGAGGTACATCGCAGGCTGGCGCCGATGCACGCGGTGCGGGCGGCGCGGGCGATGGAGCCGTATGCGCCCTTCTGGTTTGAGGAGCCGGTTTCGGCGCGTGACCTGGACGCATTGTCTGAGGTGCGTCATTCGATAGAGTTGCCGGTTGTGACGGGGGAGGAACTGTATACCAAGAATGAGTTTCGAGAGGTCTTTGAGAGGCGGGCGGCGGACATTCTCAACCCGGATGTGTGCAACTGCGGAGGAATTCTCGAGCTACGAGAGATCGGGGCGATGGCGGAGGCATATCACGTGGCGGTGGCGCCGCATAACTACAACAGTACGACGGTTGGTCTGGCTGCCACGCTGCATGCGTCGGCGGGGATGCCGAATTTCCTGATTACGGAGTACTTTGTCAACTTTGAGGATGTAGGAAGGGAGATTTCGCTTCAGTCGTTCGAAGTCGAGGACAGTTATATCACGCTTCCGGAGAGGCCTGGTCTAGGGATTGACCTGGACGAACAGGCGTTGGAGAAACGGCCGTTTCGTCCGCGGCCTCTGCGGGACTTGCCCTTGGACTCCAGCACCGACAGCTAGATGGGTTAACATTGTGCTATCCTGGAGAAAAACCGGTTAGCCACATGTCTGTCAGGATTTCAAATTTCCTCCGATATTCTACGGGATCCTGTTTGATACTCTCAGTTGCATAGCGGACCCTTATCTCCTCGAAGTAACCTGCCAGGACGGCGAATTCTATCCGCCCGTTTCGTAGTAACGAGAGCACATCATCAAGGTCACCCTCCGTACCCCGTTCGATCTTGCTGAGAGCGGTGCTGTAAAGGTCGAAGTGGAAGACCTCCAGTTGTCCGTAGCGGCCAATGAACGGGCTTCGTTCTCGGTAGCCCGACGGGAGCGGGATGAAATCAGCGGGGGAGGCTTCTTCGATATTCAGTGAGAGTCGTTCTTTCAAGTCCCGCACTGCTTCAACAAACGCGCCGTGATCCCGGTCGTCAACTTCAAAGCTGATGTCGATTTCAAGAGTCTGCTGGCGGAGTCCTTCATAGACCAACGTCGTTCCACCTACCAGGTATAGTCGTCCAGGTCTTGTGAATCGACGCCCCAGGCTTTGAAGGAATCGTTCTATGCCCTCGCGATCACATCTTTGGCGCATTCGATGGGTTCGCTTTCTCCAACTTTAGCTGCCCTATAAACAGTTCAAACGTGTTGTTAATCGCTTGCAACCTTTCAAAAGGGTACTGCGAACGCGCTTGCCACGCATCAGCCAGTTCAACCAGCCCAGTCTTGCCAAATTGTTCGTCGGAGGGAGGCAATCCCATCTGGTGGGAAAACAGGTCGGGTAGCAGAGTCATATTGTCGAGGTAGATGCTCAGGCGAGATCGCCAGTTTCGCTGCAGGTAGACGGCAGCCATATAGAGGGTTTGCAGGTCCAGCGAGGCTACATCGTCGAGGCTGGCAGCCAGATCGGGGACAGACGCCGAGATTCCTGGATGCCGGAGGAGGAGCGGTATTATCGCGAGGCGCAGCCTTGAATCGTCGTGGTGCAGCAGCGCGCAAATCAGCTGCTCGTGCGTTTCGAATACTTCGCGAGCGACTGCGTCGCTGGGGGCAAGATAGGAGATACCCCGATCGCGGAGGGCCGCGACCAGGGACTCTCTTGCGTAGCTCACTTCGTCCATTCGGTGTTCTTCCAAATCTCTTCCAGTTGCTACTCCGGCGGGAGCACGGCCTCAGGCAAACGGGTCTTCGACCCAAGGGTACTTGTGAAGGTCTACGCGTTTGAAGGGGATTTCGGTGTAGCGGGGCGCGACGGCGCCGGGCGCGGCCATGTAGATAATCTGGGAAGCGATCGGTGAGAATCCGGCATAGAAATGCTGGGAAGACTTCACGACCAGGATATGCTTTTTCTTCACGTCGACGCCGAGGTTGGTGAAGACGTCAGGGCTCATTGGCTGTCCACGTTTGCTGCTGACAATGATGTCGATGCCGTTGCAGTTCAGGCAGACGGAGTCTCCGCAGGGGATGCGCATTGGGTCGCCCTGTTGCGGCCATTCCTGGACCATGTCTTCGGCTATGGCGGTCACTTTGACGGTCAGGTCGAGGGGGTCGCCGGACATGGGGCCCATCTTGCCGCCCAGTCTTATGTCCAGGGTGGAGCCGACGCCGCCGGACATGGCGACCTGGACGGCGATGGGATCCCACATGGTGGCGATGCCGGCGTTGTCGATTCCTCTGTCGAGCATGGCCTTGAGCATGAATGTGGAGTCGCTGGCGGCGCCGCCGCCGGCGTTGTCGGCGCGATCGGCGATTACGACGGGGCCGGATGGGTCGGCCAGAGCCTGCTCCAGGGCTTCGTCTATGGAGTAAGGCGTCTGGTCAAGTTCGCGGCGCATGCCATGGAACCTGCGCCCGATCTCTTCAGCCACGCGGGCGGCCTGCTCGGGGTCACCGTCGGTGATGGCCAGGGCCTGGGCGCCGCAGGTGGGGACATCTCCCCAGGGGAAGCAGTGGACAAGCGAGATAGAGAGGATGCCGTCCTTGCCTTCTTTTTCGAGTAACTCATCGACAAAGCTACGGAGGGGTTCGTAGGGCGTAAGATAGAGGCCGATCATGCGGCAGTCAAAGAGGGCCATCGTGGGATTGGTCTTGCCTTCGGCGGCGTCGGCGATGATGTTAAAGAGGTCGGAGGCGCGGGCGGCGACGTCGGTATGGGGGTACTCTTTGTAGAGTACGATGGCGTCAGCGGTGTCGATCATGTCCTGGGTGACGTCGCAGTGGAGGTCGAGCTCGACGCCGATCTTTACGTCTGGTCCGACGATTTGACGGACGCGATCGATGATGTCGGTTTCGCAGTCGTCGTAGCCTTCGGCGACCATGGCACCATGGAGACCCAGGAGAACGATGTCGACCGGCATGGCGGCCTGCAGTCTTTCAAGCAGCTCATCACGCAGACTTTCGTAGGTGCCGCGCGTCGTGATGCCGGCGGGCTGCGAATAGGCAGACATTCCGAAGACGTAGTCCCATCCGCGGGCCTCGGTATCCGATTGGAACTGGTCGAAGGCGGGTTTTGTGCCTTTCTCGACTTCGTCATCGGGCCGGATGATGGTGTAGTCGCGCATTCCTGTCGGCATGGGGGAGAAGGTGTTTGTTTCGGTTGCGATTCCGCCTGCGAATACTTTCATTGCGTCAACCTTTCTTTGGGGCGATAATGCTTGCAGCCTTACAGCCTGGATTGCGAGCAGGAGGCACGGGACCTCCGACTCGGCAGTTGAGGGGAATGTTAGCACATCTGCCCGTTGCGGCGTATTTTCTGCCCGCGCGTAGAAGCGGCTACTGGATGAATTCCGGCCCTCCCATCGCATCAATCGTGGGGGCCACATGAAAGGGACAGCAGAGGATGAGTAACGGATCGCAGAGGAAATTTCGTGTCGCCCTGGTGGGGACCGGTGGGATTTCCCGCGGGCATGCAACTGCTTGCGAAAACCTGGAAAGGGCCGAGCTCACGGCTGTGTGTGATGTCTCGCCGGAAGCTCTTGACCGCTTTACTCAGCAGTTTTCGGTACCCAATGTCTATTCCTCAATGGAGGAGTTGATCGATGGAGGAGAATACGACATTGCTGTTATCTGCCTGTGGGGCGCAATGCATGCAGAGGCCGGAATCCAACTGGCGGCTTCGGGCCGCGTGAAGGCGGTCCTGTGTGAGAAGCCGTTCACCCAAAGTGCGGCGGAGGCCAGGGCATTTGTGACAGCCTGTCGAGAACGGGGCGTTTTTGTGGCGGAGGCGTTCAAGTTCCGGCATCATCCGATGCATCTGAAGGCGGAGGAGATTGTTCGCCAGGGCGGCATAGGCGAATTGCTGAACGTTCGGAGCACGTTCTGTACCAATGTTCCGCAGGGAAATCGACGGCCCGAGGCCAATTGGCGCTGGAACCGCGCCAAAGGCGGGGGGTCGATTTACGATCTTGCCTGTTACAACGTTCATCAGGCACGCTTCATTTTTGACGAAGAGCCGGAGACCGTCTTCGCGGTGCAGACCAAGGGTGTCGAGGTAGACGACGCGGCCTACATATTGCTGGCATTTTCCGGGGGACGGACGGCGCAGTTGTCGGTCGGGTTTGACAGCTGGGCTTCGCAGTACGTGGAGATCAGCGGGGATGCGGGCCTTGTGCGGATTGACAAGGCATGGAATAACGAGAACCAGGATGTGGCGCTGGAATACCATTCGGCGGACGGTGTCGAGACGATTGCTTTCCCGCCGACACATCAGTTCACGCACCAGTTGGATCATCTGTGCGACTGTCTTGAGCACGGTCAGGCCCACCGGATTTCACCAGAGAGCAGTATTGCACAGATGCGGGTTCTGGATGCCGTTGCCGAGTCGATGGAGACGGGAGCGGTTGTCCGACTTTAGAATTAGCAGGTAAGTTGACAGAATCATGCCGGTTGGATAGGATTCGGTCTGTTCCCAGACAGAGAAACTCTTCCTCCTCGCAGTTTCAATTCGGCGCGAGGAAGTTTGGAACGACGTAACAAGGCCATAGGAGAAATCAATCATGGCAGTCAATGACGCACATCCGACGATGGAGCGGGACCTCAGATATTTTCCCGCCACGACAAAAGAACCGAGGAAATTGAACCCGGAGCAGATTGACTACTTCAATGAGCATGGATACGTGTTTCCGATTGACCTCTTTTCGAAGGAAGAGGCGGATGCCAACCGCGCCTACTTCGATAAGCTGTTGAAGATGGCGTCGGACGCCGGGCTCGACAGTTACTCGGTAAATGGCTGGCACACGCACTGCGAGGGCATCTACGATCTGGTCATGAACGACCGGATTCTCGACTACGTTGAGGATATCCTGGGGCCGAACATTGTTTGCACGATGACGCATTACTTTTCAAAGATGCCCAGTGACGTCAAGTCGGTCTACTGGCACCAGGACGCCTCGTTCTGGGCGCTGACGCCGAGCAAGGTGGTGACGGCCTGGCTGGCAATCGATGACGTGGACGAGGAGAACGGGGCGATGAAGCTGTTCCCGGGCACCCACTTGTTGGGGCGCATTCCGTTTGAGTGGGTGACGGACGAGGAAGAGGGTGTGCTCAGCCAACACGTCCACAATCCGTGGCGATACGGGCAGCCGGTTTCGGTCGAGTTGAAGGCCGGTCAGATCTCGTTGCATACCGACATGCTTCTGCACGGGTCGCAGCCGAATCCTTCCAACCGCCGGCGCTGCGGTCTGACGATCCGCTATTTTCCGGCGGACGTTCGAGGGCCGGAGCCGGAGAGCGGCAATGGGATCATAGCGCGCGGCGTTGACCCGGACGGCTACTGGCAGCCTATGCCAAGGCCGGAGGGGGATGCCATTCCGCCGCATTTGCTTGAGGAGCAGGAGGCGCAGTAGCGGGGCCGACCGGGCAAAGTAGAAACGCGCCGGCAGGCGGCATATCAGCGGATAACAGCAGAGAGGTAGCGACTTACCTCTACAAGTTCAGAGCGGTGCAGCATCCAAGGAGACAAGGGATGTTGCACCGTTTTTTGTTGGCTGAATTACCGCGAGAGAGCGTTAATTGACCCAAATCAGACAGCAACTGCTTCTTCGAACAGGGAGGGAAAGTGCCTGTAGGGATCACCTGGATCGCGAAAGAGGATCTGCTGACGGGGCGTCAGTTCGGAGTCTGGCGGCGGCTGGACTCGCCTGGCCGTCCAGGCGACGTGTGAGATGCAGTATTTGTAGAGAAGGGCCCTGCGCTCGTGCTGCGCCTGCCAGGCGGCGGTGCCGTGGGTCAGGGCCTCGGTGAAGAGGATGGCTGAGCCGGCGGGAGCCTCGGGGATGATGACGCTGGGAGAGTCCTCGGGCGCTTGGTCAATCTGGGGAGGCAGCTTGTAGTTGCTCTTGTGGCTGCCGGGAATGCAGCAGAAGCCGCCTTTCCCTGGGCCGGTGTCGGTGAGGCACCAGGTCACGACGACGAATCCATTGTAGATCTGGTCATCGCGGAAAGGGACGTATTCGCCCGGGTTTGCGCCTGTTGTCGGGGAGGTGGCGCCGTAGTCGGCATGGAGGCGGCCGCGGGGCATACCCTCTTTCATGTACATGCCGTAGATTCTGTCGAGGCGGAAGCAGTCGCCAAGGCGAAAGCGCAGGACCGGCATGATTTTGTAGTGGTCCAGGAGATCGACGAAGGGCTGGCCCCACTCGAGGAAGCCGGGGCCGTCGGGGGCGCTGCCGAAGCGTTGCGTTTGACCGGGGGCGGGGAGCTGTTGCAGGTCCAGCAGGCGGTTGAGGGTTTGGACTTCAGTCGCGGTGAGGGCGTTTTCGATGACGAGGTAGCCTTGCACGTCGAAGAGATATTGCAGCAGGTGAAGATCGCTCATTTTGCGGCCCTTGTATTCAGGTGAATTTCGGGATTGGTTGTGGCTACCTCGCTGAACCCAACGATATATATCCTAAGACATGTCGAGGGCAAGTGCAACTGCGCTGGGAAGGGGGGGTGGGACAGTGT
>WTGY01000036.1 GCA_011523365.1 Caldilineaceae bacterium | reverse complement strand
CGGAGCCCCCGCACAAGGGAGGGCCGAATAGGCCCGACCGCCCAGAACTGCAGTGATCAGTGGTCAATAGTCAGTGGTCAGAGACGGCGCATCTCCTGCCTCTGGGCTTCAGACGGTCGGGACATGGCCCTGTTGCGACTCGAGGTACAGGAAAGTTTGCCCCAGTATTGGGATGCACCCATCTGCCGGGTCGATTACCAGATTTGTTGGTGGAGGCAATCTGAACCGGGACTGGGAGGACTGCGAGGGATGATGGGGAAACAGGCGAACAGTTGTAACCTCTTGGGAGGATTTTTGCTCCGGAGGGGTGGGTGGAATCCGGAATGACAGCCGTAAGGGCAGATCCTACCTGCCGAGGGTGACGTCCATATTGGTAGAGAGTGTGAGGGCACCCATTAGTAGTGCTCTTAGCGTTGGCGGGGAAAGGAGTGCACGTTTGCAGGAGGTCCGACCGGTTCAAAAATCGGGAGGGAACAGATTAACAGGAGTGGCCGTCTTAGTTTGTGGTTGGAAAGCTCAGCGGCTTGGGTCGGAGGTCAGACGCAGGCGGCAAAGCAAGAAAAGTTTTCACGCAAACATTTACAGAAAGCGAGGTGGGGAATGAGACGGCTAATTAAACCCTTGGTACGAGGGACACTGGCTCTCATGTTTGCCGGTTCCGCAGCCATAACAAGCTTCCGCGATGCGGCCGCCTATGAGGTGCACATCGTCCAACCGGGCGAGACCTTGAGCGAAATCGCCAAGCAGTACGGGACGACTGTAGCGACCTTGAGGCAGCTCAACAGCCTACCGGACGCGAATTTTGTCTGGTATGGTCAGCGTCTTGTAATCGACAGTAGCGGCTCAGTTGTCGTCGGGCCGCAGAGCGGCGAAGGGTACCAGTTGTACAGGGTGCGGTCGGGCGACTCCCTTACCAAACTCGCACGCCGCTACGGTCTCAATGTGGCCCAGATCGCACAGATTAACGGCATTTCGCCCTTGCGCTGGTTGTACAATGGGCAGCAGTTGCGGTTGCCCCTATCGCCAGGGACAGTGCAGGCCTCACAGGCGGGGACTCCGGTTTCCCAAGTTGGCAACGGAGACTTTCAGCGCTACACGGTACGGCCGGGCGACACCCTAACCCGGCTTGCCAAACAGCACGGAATCAGTCTTTCAAGGCTTATGTCCATGAATGGATTGTCCCTGGCGAGGTGGCTCTACGTTGGTCAGGTACTGCTGGTGCCAGGGGCGACCGAAGGGTCTGAATTGCAGCCTGCCCAGCTGGCCGCCCCGCCTGTGCCCGCTATAAGGCCTGATCTGCCAGTTCCCGCCTTGCAGCCTGCTCCTCCAGTGACGGCGATGCAGCCTGGGCTGACCCATCCGGCAATGCATACGGTGCAGAACGGTGAAATGCTAAAAGACATTGCTGCTCAATACGGAGTCAACCACGCCGCGATTGCGAAGTTGAATAACTTGGCAAATCACAGTATTCTAGAGGCCGGTCAGACATTGCGGATTCCGTCGGAGAGCGCTCTCGAACTTCTGGAAGTAATGGAACACAGACTTAACCAGTCCCGGTATCCTACGTATAATGAGCGATGGATCCAAGTTGACCTGAGCGAACAGATGGCAGTCGCCTACGAAGGGACGACGCCGGTCAAGGCGTTCGTCGTCTCGACCGGAGTCGGGAATACGCCCACTGTCCAAGGAACGTTTCGCATTTGGGCCAAGATTGCCATGCAGGATATGCGGGGCGGGAGTCGAGCCGCAGGCACCTACTATCATCTGAGAGACGTTAAGAATGTACAGTACTTTCACAGGAGCTACGGTTTCCATGGCACGTACTGGCATGACAACTACGGTACACCCATGAGCCGAGGATGCATCAACATGACAAATGAGGATGCCAAATGGCTCTTTGATTGGACGTCACCTTCGGTCTACGATGATGACTGGCTGTTCAGCAACAACGCCAACCCTGGCACACTGGTTATGGTTCATGAATAGAAGCTGGGTAAGCCGCTTGATCCGCCACAGGAGATTGAACGCGATGGCCAGAAAGATTTGTATGTCATTGGCGATGGCCCTGTTCTTCGGACTGTTGTCCAGCGGATGGGGCCATCCGAGTACGGCATTTGCTGCTGAAATGCTGGTACCGTTCCCACAGCCACTTATTTCTGAGGGAACGCAGGCAGGCCTGGACTTATTGCCGCCACTACCATTCATGGGCGCGACGATGGACCTTCCAAGCGTGCGGCAGGAACAGGAGGCGTTACTTGCCGCCGCGACTCAGACCCAGATGGTGGATGAAGAGGTATACGCGGTCTCCTGGACCGGAATCACGCAACTCCATCTGGATGTCAGCCGGGCTCGAATCGAGGGCGAGAATTGGATTGAGGTGAATCTGAGTGAGCAGATGCTGTACGCCTGGGAAGGCGACCAGTTGGTAAACGAATTCCTGATTTCATCGGGGGTCCAGGCGTATCCTACGGTGACAGGCGTGTTTCGGATGTGGGCGCGGACTCCTTCGCAGACGATGTCCGGCGGCGATCCAGATGCCGGCACCTACTACAATCTGCCCAACGTGCAGTGGGTGCAGTACTTTTACGGCGAATTCGCATTGCACGGGACGTACTGGCACAACAATTTCGGCACGCCAATGAGCCATGGCTGTGTAAATCTGACGATAGAGGATGCGGAGTGGCTATTCAATTGGACATTCCCGGCATGGGACGGCTCAGGTGGATGGCTGCGCACGACTGAGAGCGATGCCACCCTGGTGTGGGTGCACAGATAATGGCAACGAGGTCGAGATCGAGAAAGAAAAGCCGGGCGAAGGGCGGCCGGCACTCACAGAGGAGTGTAGGAGGCCGCCTAGCGCGGCCTTCCCGTCAGGAATTGAAGGAGATTGCTGCCAAAAGAAAGCTCAGGCAGAACCTCTACATTTATGGAGGCGGCGCGGTACTGGTTGCGATTGTGGCACTGGTCATTTACTTGAACATTCGCAATACTGCGCCGGTTGGCGAGGAAGAGTCGTTTGCCTCACAGGGCAATACGCACATTCAGCAAGGCAGCGCCTCTCCCATCGACTACAACTCCACGCCGCCGACGTCCGGCCCCCACTATCCGGGACTGGCGCCGTGGGACATCTATGATGAACCGATCCGCTATGAGCAGGTCGTGCACAACATGGAGGATGGGGGCGTCATCGTTTACTACCAGTGTGAGGACGGATGCCCGGAACTGCGGGTGCAGCTGTCGGAGGTGGTCCGACCGTATCTCGACAGGGGGCGTCACGTCCTGATGATGCCAAATGACCCCAATTGGACAGGGTTTGGGTCGCAGTCAGCTCACAGGGATATGGAGGCGCGTATCGCGCTGACAGCGTGGCAGAGGCTGGACAAGTTTGACGAATTTGACGCAGATCGCATTCGGGCCTTCATTGACAGGTACGAGGGAATCGACCACCATGTAAGATAGTCTGCGCCTCAATCCCGTTTGGCCTCGATAGTGCAAGTAAAGGCCCACGGCTTGAGCCGTGGGCCTAACGTTTTGTCGATTGCCGGCAGTGTAATCAGTCTTGTTGAATGGCCTCTTCCACCGGCACCAGTTCGACTTCGCCGTCCTCCAGCTCAACGACTTTATAGACTTGCTCAGCTCTGTCGGTCATCAGCACGCCGCCCAGGTGATCGATTTCATGTTGGAAGATGCGTGCTAGCCAGTCGTAGGCTTTGATCCTCTGGGACTTACCGTGCCGATCCTGGGCCTTGATCAAAACGTAAGTAGCCCGGTCCACATCTGCGGCCAGTCCGGGCAGGCTTAAGCAGCCTTCCTGACCGATCTCGGAGCCCTTTGCCTTGACAATCTCAGGGTTGATCATTTCATAACGCTGCATTGTCTCATCCGGGCGTTCGGTATCCTCCGGATACTCGATGACGAAGATGCGCCGGTCCAGCCCAATTTGGGGCGCGGCCAGCCCGACGCCCTTGCCTTCCCGCATTGTTTCAACCATGTTGTCGAGTAGCTGATGCAGCCGTCTGTCGAAGGACCGCACGCGTTGAGCCGGCCGCCGAAGAATCTTCTCCTCGTCCTCCCAGATTGTTACGATCCTTAGTTTCGCCATGCCGGGACAGTGGTCTGCGTACAGTAAGGTTGTGGGATTCCAGTGCGGTCACGTACGGGCCGGAGGTCGTTGTGCCGGTGGGACAGTTAGCTGGCTGCGTTCAGAGGGGACATTGCACGCAGGTTATTCGCGAAAGTACGTCGCCGGCTCTGGCGACAACTAGGGCCGCTGAATAATCATCATCGTCAGACGACTGATATTGATCAGGCGGTCTTTGGCGTCTTCGATGCGAATCTCCCACACGTGTGTACGCCGTCCGATGTGAATTGGTCTCACGGTGCCAAAAACGTATCCTTCCGTGACGGTACGCAGATGGTTGCCGTTGATGTCCAGGCCGACCGCGATGAGGGAACTCTGATCAATCATAGCGTTTGACGCCACGCTTCCCATCGTCTCGGCCAGGGCGATAGAGGCGCCCCCGTGCAGCAGGCCGTAGGGCTGATGAGTACGACTGTCCACCGGCATTGTGGCACGCATAAAGTCAGCGCCAACCTCGGTGAACTCGATACCGAGGTTGGCGGCCAGTGTTCGCTCGCTCATCCGGTTGATGGCAGCGACAGTCATTTCAGGATTGAACATCGTCCGATGCCGGCTTCCCCTTGTTACTTCGCCATGTTGCGCAGGGCATGGAAGATCGGCAGTGGGCTCCAGTCGTTGCGGACTATACCCCACTGGGCCTTTTCGGTTCCGTCGGCGACCACGCGGAAGTTCAGATTCCACAGGAATGCGGGACCGACCCAGCCCCAGTTGCGCATCATCTGGAAGGCCTCGACGGTCCAGCGGGCCTGCTCATCGAAGTCGTTGTCATTTGCGTAGCCGTAGCGGGGGTCGAAGGCGCCGCCGGCGGCCCATCCGAACTCTGTCGGCCAGATCGGGAGATTGCCGGCACCGTAGCGCAAGGCCAGGTTGCGGTAGCCTTCCATTGTGCTGCGGAAACTCCACGAGTGGTGGGGGTTGTCGCATGCACCGTTGAAGTGCTGGTTGCCGGTCTGTTGGATGGCTTCACATGCGCTCTGCCAGACTGCATTGGGGGGCACGTTATAGCCGCTGGGGTGGGCTCCGAAGCCGTCTACGTAGTTGGCCAGTCCCTGCTGGAGCATAGCCTCGAAGTAGCGGAAGTCATCCATGGCCAGAGAGCCGTTGTCGCCGGCGGGCGTCAGAGCGCCGCTGATTACATACATGGAAGGGCAAGCGGCCTTGATTGCTCCGTAGGAGGGACGCAAGAGGGCCATGTACTCGCTGGGATTGATTGGGCGGTTGCCCCATTCGTAGTGCAGATTCTGCTCGTTCCAGACCTCAATGGCCTTGACGGAGGAGCCGCAGTACTCCCCTGCAAGCCGACCGAGGAATCTGGCGAAGGTCTGGGGATCGGCAGGCGGACCGCCGACTGTGCCGTCGTAGCCGGATTCGCGGGACCAGTTGGGTGCGTTAACTACGCTGAACAGCAGATTGAGTCCGCGCGCATTGGCAGCGTTGACGAGGGGCCAGATATCGCCAAAGCCGTACTGGCCCTGTGTGGACTCAAAGACCTTCCACTCGATCTGCTGCTTCACCCAACCAAAGCCCAACTCGCGGGTCTTGTCCATTGCGATCCCTTCCTGGCCATTGTGAATCATGTGGGCCTGGACGCCGTAGCCGAAGCCGATGCCAGGCAGCCTGGTTGCAGGCGCAGATGGAGCAGGCGCAGCAGCCGGTGGCGCAGCTTCGGGCCGAGGGGGGATCTCCGATTCGGAGAATTTCTTCACTCCGTTGAGTGAGCCGATCAACTCGGTCAGGTCGCGGTAGATCCAGGCGGGTTCGCTGACGCCCGACACTTCGACCTGGAACCAGTCTTCATTGGGGCCGATACCGGTAATCTTCACCTGAGTGCCGGCGGTCAGAACGCTCAGGATTGGGTATTCGGTGCCAGGTCCGGCGCGTACATTGAGATGCGTCGGCTGACTGACTGCGAACGGCCCTCCCGCCGCTGGCGGCTGCGGAGCTGGCTGCGGCTGTGGTTGCTGAGTTGCCGTGCCGCCACCAGACGGAGGCGCGGTCGAACCGCCCTGGGGAATCCAGATCCTGGTACCCCAGAACAGCGTGTTTGCATTGGCAAGGCTATTGGCAAGCATGATTGCGGAGACGGTCGTGCCGTTATTGAATGCGATGCGGCTGAGCGTATCGCCAAGTTGCACTTCGTACCAGAAGCCTCCTGTGCCAGAAGGTGTGCCACCGGTCGTACCTCCGCCGCCGCTCGTCCCTGATCCGGGAATGCACAGGCTCTGACCGATATAGACGTAGGAGGTCACGGAGACCCCGTTGGCCTGGGCCAGGCTCTGTATTGCCACCCCGTAGTTGACCGCAATGCCGGAGAGTGTTTCGCCGGCAACAACGTTGTGGGTACGGGCACATGTGGTTGGCTGTGAAGGCGCGGCCTGCTGTCCTGTTGTGGGGATGCGGAGACTCTGGCCGACAAAGATTTGATTGGCATTGGCGATGTTATTGGCGGTAACCAGAGCCTGGAGTGTTACGCCATATCTGGCGGCAATGCGGGAAAGGGTTTCGCCAGCCTGCACGACGTGTGTTGTGTAGCCTGTTGTCTGGGGGCTCACATTGAGATGCAGCGAAGCCGCCGTAACCGACTGCGGCAGCATTGAGAAAAGCAAGAACACCGAAACCGATATCAGCCAAATGCGACGGGACGCTCTCAACTGAGTTATACCTGCACGCATATGTAACTCCTTATTCAGATCCTACTTAGTTCAAGAGGGAAAGATCTCTTCCATCGGACTTATCATTCTGCACTGTCTGCGCTATGAAGTCAAGACGAAATCAGTTCTTGCATCAACGCAATGCCGACGCGAATGCCACGATAGAAGTTCGGTAGGTGTAGTTTTTCATTCGGGGCGTGGAGATTGTCGTCCGGGAGTCCGAAGCCCATGAAGAGGATGGGAATGCCCAGAGATTCCTGGACAACGGTTGCAATCGGGATGGAGCCTCCTTCGCGGCTGAAGACCGGTTCAACCCCGAACACACTCTTGTATGCCCTGGCTGCGGCCCGCATTTCGGGGACATCAAGGGGCACTACCGTGGCAGGCGCGTGCTGGAGCGTGTTAACTGATACCTCGACGGTCGGGGGTGCGATCCCTTGAAGAAACTGTTCGATCATGGGTCCGATGGCAGGCGATGGCTGGTCGGGAACCAGTCGACAGCTGACTTTGGCGTGGGCTTCCCCAGGGATTACGGTCTTGAATCCGTCGCCGATGAATCCGCCCCACATTCCGTTGATCTCCAATGTGGGCCGTGCGCCAATCCTTTCAGTAATCGTGTAGCCCTCTTCGCCCCAAGCCGCGGGCGCACCGGTCTCCTGCAGGAGTTCGGTCTCACCGTAGGGGACTTGGGCCAGTGCGGTGCGTTCCTCTTCGGTCAGAGTTTGCACTTCGTCGTAGAAGCCGGGAACAGCGACCCGGCCGGCGCTGTCGTGGAGCTGCGCCAGCAGTGAACACAGGGCCTGATTTGGGTTGTGGACGGCGCCACCAAACATGCCGCTATGGAGATCCTGGGAGGGACCCTTAACCGTCACTTCACCGGCCCAAACGCCCCGCAGGCCGTAGATAATCATTGGCTGGTCGGGAGACAGGATGTGTGTGTCGGAGACGAGACAGACATCTGCGGCGAGTTTTTCGGTTGCTGCCGGCAGATAGGCGGTCAAGGCCGGACTTCCAACCTCCTCCTCGCCTTCTACAAGGAATTTGACGTTGACAGGCAAGGGTCCTGAGGCAGCGAGGAGAGCTTCGACTGCGGCGACGTGGGCAAAGAGCTGTCCCTTGTCGTCAGAGGCCCCGCGGGCATAAAGATCATCGCCGCGTACGGTGGGTTCGAAGGGCGGCGAATCCCATAGCTCTTCCGGGTCGATGGGTTGGACATCGTAGTGGCCATAGACGAGGAGTGTTGGGGCGTGTTCTTCGGCGTGCAGCCAATCGCCATAGACGATGGGATGGCCGTCGGTGGGGATGATCTCCACGTTTTGCAGGCCTGCAGCCTCCATCTTTTGGGCCAGCCAACCGGCAGCTCTCTCCACATCGGCCTTGTGCTGCGGCAGGGTACTGACGCTAGGAATGCGCAGCCATTCGCTCAGTTCGTCAAGCTGGCTCGTCTGGGCATCTCGCAGGTAGTTTTCGAGTTTCGGGTCGAATAAGGCATTTCCATTCCGGTTCATGGGAAGGGTCTCCAGTGGCTCTTGGAGAGCCGTTTTGACGCAGCACAGATAGTCGCGCGCTGGTTGATTTGCGACGTCGGGAAGCGGGCCCGGAGTTCCTGTCAGCCTGGGAGTTCGACGACGACGTATTCCTGGTCGACAGAGACCTCGAAGGTTTCTGCGGTGTAAGGACCCGGTTGATATGTTGAAGGGATATTGTCTGCGGTTGCGATTTCTACGTCGTAGCTGCGGGTTCGTACTGAGGCGGGATCGACCCAGGACTGGCCGGTCTTGACGTCGTATTCCCAGCCGTGCCAGGGGCAGCGCAGAATCTCGCCCCGCCTCTCGTACCGATATTCGCCGCCAGGCTTGTCGGCCATCACGAAACCGGTGAGCCTGCCTTCACAGAGGGGACCGCCCTGGTGGGGGCAGATATTTCGAAGGGCGTAAAACTCGCCTTTTATGTTGAATACGCCTATGGAGCGTCCGCCGACTTCGACGATTTTGCGTTCTCCCGGCGGGATCTCATCTACGGTTGCGACAACGTGCTTTGCCATTGCAGTTCTCTACAGCTTGTACAGCTCGCGGGCGTTTTCCGCCATGAATTTTCGCCGGCGTGTTTGGTCCAGAGGGACGGGAAAGGCCCGATCGGGTGCATCGAAGTCCCAATGGGGGTAATCGGTTGCGAATAGCAGGCGATCGTCCATATCCAAGTGGCCCAGCAGCTGGCGGAACTGACTGGGTTGGAACGGCTCCTCCATAGGCTGTGTGCTGACCCAGAAGTGTTGACGGAAGAGCTGTGAAGGCGGTTCTGTCACGTGCGGCACTTCGCTGCCGAGTTTGCGCCACGCGCTATCCATGCGCCATAGGAGCGGCGGAATCCAGGCGAAGCCGCCTTCGATTAGTACGAACTTGAGGGTTGGGAACTCGTTGAAGACACCTTCGAAGATCAGGCTGATCACCTGTGCCTGGAAGGTCTGGGGCATGCCGCCGTGGTCTTCGATGTAATGGTTTGGGTAACCCGAGCCGGTAATGGGACCGCCGCCGGCGCCGCCGAAATGGATGGCGATCGGCACGTCGTGTCGAGATGCGGCTTCATACATGGGCCAGTATTTGCGCCGGCCGAGGGGTTCCTTTGTGCGGGCGATGAGGAGTGCGTGGACAAAACCCGGATGGCTGCCCCACCTATCGATCTCTGCAGCCGACAGTTGGCCGTCTTCCCAGGGGACGATGATCGAAGCGCGCAGGCGACGCTCAGGCTCAAGCCACTCGGCGAGCTGCCATTCGTTGGTTGCGCGGGCGAAAGCGGCACCGAAGGCCAGGTTGCGCTGCTCACCTGCACCGACCAGTGGGTTGAGGACGCCGATTTCAATGTTCCACCGGTCCAGGAGCTGTTGTTGCAGCAGAGGCAAGTTTGAACCGGGGGGTGTTCCGTCGCCGGGCCATGCGTCGTGGCGGGCTGCGTTGGGCATTGCGCGCGGATAGTGGGAGCCGTCGAAGCCCCGCGAGCCGTACGTCTTGTGATAGTCCCGCCACGGTTCGTCCAGATAGCTACGCAGCACATCCTGCGTCGGGAAGTAGATATGAATATCGGTGTCTATGATGGCCGCATCCAAGGGAGCGCGATATCGTGTACCCTGTTGAGCGGAGGCCGTGGGATAGGTTGCGTCATGACCGTTCGCCCGGTCACTCGTTACGGTGCCGCTATCTACAGTGGCTGTCGAGTCGAATTGAGCAGTCATGGTCGTCCTCCTATTTTGTCGATAGGTGACAAGAAGCCGAGGTGCGGGAACGGGTCAGTGTCCCGTCTCCAGGAAGTTTTTTATAGCCGATAGAACGCGCGTGCGTTGGCGCTACAGATCTTTGCACGCTGGTCGGCGGTGAGCAGGTCAAGCAGAATGTCCTGGCTTTCGTGGCAATGGGGATAGTCACTGGCGTACATGAGCAGATCTTCGGCGCCGCACTGGTCGAGAATCTGTGCGAGATGCAGGGGATTAGGCGGCGCGTCCAAGGGTTGAATGGTGAATCGCAGGTGTGTGCGCATATATTCGGAGGGGGGCCGCCGGACGTATGGCGTGTTGTGGCGCAGTCCTTTCCACTCTTTGTCGATGCGCCACATCAGCGACGGCAACCAGGTGAATCCTCCTTCGATGAGCGCGACGCGCAGGGAGGGAAAGCGTCCAAACGCGCCTTCGCAGACCAGACTGATCACTTGGGATTGAAAGATTTGTGCCATGTTGGCATAGTCTTCGATGAAATAGGAGGGCCAGCCGGTGGGCGTGGGGGGATGGCCGGGTGCGCCACCGTAATGGATGCCAAGCGCGAGGCCGTGCTTGACGGCGGCCGCGTAGATTGGGTCGTAGCGGCGATTGCCATAGGGGGCTTCGGCGCGCACGGGTAGGATTACCTGCACGAAGCCGGGATGATCGCCCCATCTTTCGATTTCCCTTGCGGCAAGCGGCGGATTGTGGCTTGGTACAACGATGGAGGCGCGCAGGCGGGGCTCTTTGTCGAGCCAGTGCTCGACTTGCCACTGGTTTACGGCTGTGGCCAGAGAGGCGGCAAGGTCCTCGTTGCGCACACTCTGGACGCGGTAGGCGCAGTTCAAGATGCCGAATTCGATACCTTCCAGGGCGCGGGCCTGGACCTCGGCCAGGTCTGGTCTTGGTGTGCTGTCGGCGCGAGCAGAGGTAGGAACGGTGTCGGGGTAGTCGGCCGCGTCGGGACCGTTGAATGCCGACTCGCGGCAGTAGTCGAGCCAGTGATCCGGCAGGTAAGGATAGAGAGTTTCCAGCGTCGGAATCTCGTTATGTATGTCGCAGTCGATACGGGTCGGTTTGGACATCGAAAGGCAGGGCTGGATCCTGTTCTGAGCAATATGAAGGTAATCGTACTCGAAATCCAAAGCGCGAGCAATTGATGATCGCCCTCTTCGATTCAGTCGACCGGCAACCCCCATTGGGCGCGGGCCTTCTCTATCGGGATAAGGTCCTTGATTCCGTGAACGGTATGGCCCGGTCCTCCCGCCACCCAGCGTTCGTCGGCCGGGTCGCTGGCGGGTTGGAAGCGAACGTCACAGCTCAGGCGGAAACGGTTCGTCAGGTTGGTCGTTGAGGCGTGCATCGTGTGCATGCCGAACAGGATTACGTCGCCCATGAAGAATTCGCTTGTTTGCCATTCGCCACCGAATTTTTCGATGATCTCCATTGGGTCCTTCGTGAACCAGCCGTCAATGCCGTCGCGGTCCACGTCCATACGACCGTAGGTATCGCGAATGCGGGCGAAACTGGGCAGGTTATGTGAGCCCTTGCAGACCGCGAGCGTGCCTTGGTCGACGGTCGTATCGCCCAGTGGAATCCAGACCGTGTGCAGGTTGCCGGAGCCCCGGCCCATGTAGACGAAGTCGTAGTGGGCGCCGGTGTACTGCTCGTTGCCGACGGCGCGCAGCCACTTGTAATCGAAGGTGAGTGCAGGTTCGCCAAAGTAGGCGCCGAAGAAATTGAAGAGCTCGTCGGCTTGGATGACAGCGAGAACGTCCTCGTGGTAGGCGATGCGTCTCATCTTGGCGCCGCGCCCGCCTCTGGGCATCACGCCTTCGAGGATTGGCGCGTCAGGGATAAGAACATTTTGATCGTGCATGTAGTGCAGAATGGTTGACCGTGCTTTCTTCACTTTTTCGCGGTCAATCAGTCCGCGCAGGAGGAGAAAGCCGTCTTCTGCCATATGCGCGTGCAGGGGCTGCATGTCGGGCAGGAGGTGCTGGCTTTCTCTGAGCGTGCCCAGAGTTCCTTCGGGGTAGGTCGTGTCCCGGTAGCCAAAGCGAATTCTCATATTACAATCCTGATCGGTTCACGAAAATCTGGTTTTCTGAAGCAGTAGGGCAGTTTTTTGCCGATACAGATGGTCACCGCATACGTTGGCGAAAATGCCGGACTGCGGGGCCCCGCACCAAGCCCCAGATGCTCATCCCCAGGCCCAGGGCGACAAGCGCAATGGCGGCGAATGCGACATCCCGCAAGGCGGCAGTTTGTGCTGCGGCGGCCGCTTCGGTAACGTCTCCGGCGAAATCTGGCCCGGCATAGGCATAGACTCGGCTTGCCCAGAGCGCTCCCAGGGCGGCAACGCCAGAGGTATTGCCCAACGTGCGGCAAATCACGTTGACGCCACTGACGACTCCCAGTCTTTCTCTGGGCACTGAGCCCATCACCGCGCTGTTGTTGGGCGACTGAAAGATGCCCATTCCCAGGCCCAGAGGCAAGATTCTCAAGACGTAGCCCAGAATCGACGTTTCGGCGGTTAAGGTGCTGACAGTGTAGCAGCCGTATGCCAGGATTACCAATCCTGTTGTGGCGATCAGTCGATAGCCGAAGCGGTCCGAAAGCATACCGGAAACGGGCGAGGCCAGGCCGAAAAAGAACATCGTAGTTGTCAGCAGTAGCCCGACATCTGTAGGGTCCAGATCCAGAAGGTTGGTCAGATAGAAGGGGAAGAGCAGCGTAATGCCGCCAGTAACGATGAAACTGATCAGTCGCATCGACAGATTGAGGTTGAACAGGGAGTTACGAAACAGAGAAAGGTCGAGGAGCGGCTGGTTTGCGCTCAGCCCGGTACGGATGAACAACGCAAGCATCAGCAGAGAGAGGGCCAAGAGGCCCAGCATAGCTGGGGACTGAAAGCCAATCCGCTCGCCGAAGGTAAGAAACAGCATGAGCGCCAGCAGACCTGTAGAGAAGGTCTGGAAGCCGATCCAGTCAAATTCCTGACGCCCGGCGGGGCGAGGATCCGGCAAATAGCGCCACGCCAGAATGAAACTTATGCAACCGATGGGAGGGCCAACGAAGAAGATCCAGCGCCACGAGAGATATTCGAGGAGAGCGCCACCCAAGATCGGGCCGACGATACCACCGACCGAGACGGTAGCGCTGAAGAGGCCGAGAGCTTTGCCGCGCTCCGAGGCGGGGAAGGTTTCGGTCACGATACCCATACTCAGGGCAGTTGCAAATGCGCCGCCTATGGCCTGAAGGACACGGAAAAACAGGAGGAACTGGATATTGGGAGCAAGCCCAGCAAGTATGGAGCTGACGGCAAATGCGATGGTACCACCGAGGAAGATGGGCTTTTTGCCCAGCATGTCACCCAGCCTTCCCACGCCAAGCATGATCGCTGTTTGCGTGAGAGAAAAGGAGAGCACGACCCACTGGACGAGTGCGAAGTCAACGTCAAATTCGGTTATGAGTGTCGGCAACACGACCCTGACGACGCCGCCGTCGAAAGAGGCGAGAAAGATACCTGATCCGAGCGCGGCGAAGATGTGCCACTTGCGCTCGACGAGAAGATGCTCAGTAGGTTTTGTCATCACGTGCGGGAGATCAGACCTTTTCGGTAGGATGAGCGGAACTGACCCAAGGCCGCTGCCAGGTGGGTCAGTCGGAAGGTAATACCCTTAATCTGCTATTTGCCTGTAGAGTTCGGCAGGCTATCAACGAGGCGAAACGGTTGGGCGGGCGTGTTTCGCAGGGGTGGATGCCGGACCCGTCAGGAAGACCGAAGGTTTGCCGGCGCAGGGCCCGGTCAGAGTCCACTTTGGACCCTCTGTAGCGGGGCCCGGGCCTCCAGGATTCCCCATGCGCTCATAATCAGCGCGACTGCGACAATTGCGAGGGCGACATAGGTGACGTCGCGCAGACCGGCAATCTGGAAGGCGGCGGCGGCTTCGGCGACACCACCAATGTAGTCAGATCCTGCATGTGTGGTAACACGGCTTGCCCAGAGTGCACCCAAGGCCGCGATGCCTGATGTTCGTCCCAGTGTGCGGGCGATGACGTTGATGCCGCTGGCGACGCCGAGACGTTCGCGGGGGACGGAGCCCATTACGGCACTGTTGTTTGGGGATTGAAACATTCCCATGCCCAGACCCAAGGTGGATACGCGCAGAACGTAGCCGAGAATTGACGTGTCAACGTTGAGCGTGCTGACTGCGTAGCAGCCAAAGGCCATCAGAACCAGTCCTGCGCCGGCGATGCGCCTATAACCGAAGCGATCGGAAAGGATGCCGGCGATCGGGGAGGCGACCCCGAACGAGATCCACGACGTAGTCAGAAGCAGACCTACGGCCACGGGTTCCAGCAGTAGGACATTTGTAAGGTAGAAGGGAAGCAGCAGGTAAACGCCCCCGAGCACGATAAAGCTGATAAGGCGCATGGAAAGGTTGAGGCTGAACTGTGCGTTCCTGAAGATGGCCAGGTTGAGGAGCGGATCTTTCGTACGTCGTTCTGTTCGCATAAACAGTGCGAATGTCAAGAGTGAAAGGGCAAACAGTCCCAACATGGCAGGAGAGCGGTATCCGGCGCCCTGACCGAAAGTCAAGAAAAGCATGAGGGTCAACAGACAGGCAGCCAGAGAAGACGAGCCGGTCCAGTCGAAGCGCTGGCGGCCGCTGGGGATGGAAACTGGCATGTAGCGCCACGCAAGGTAGAAACTGACGCAACTTATGGGAATACCAATGAAAAAGATCCAGCGCCACGACAAGAAATCCAGCAGTATCCCGCCCAAGAAAGGTCCGGCTATGCCTCCCAACGAGACGCTGGCGCTGAACACGCCGAGCGCTTTGCCGCGTTCGGAAGCGGGGAAGATTTCTGTCAAGATACCCATGCTGAGGGCGGTTGCAAAGGCACCGCCGACTGCTTGGAGCACTCGAAAGAGGAGGAGGAGTTCGATATTCGGCGCCAGCCCGGCGAGGACGGAACCGACCACAAAAGCTACTGTTCCACCGAGAAACACCGGCCTCTTGCCAATCATATCTCCCAGCCTTCCCACGCTCAGAACAATGGCTGTTTTTGTAAGCGTAAAGGAAAGAACGACCCACTGAACGAGCGTGAAGCCGACTTGAAGTTCGGTCACCAGGGTGGGGAGAATGACGGCAACAATGCTGATTTCCAAGGAGTCCACGAAGACGCCGGTGCCGAGCGCGCCGAAGATGAGCCACCTTTGCCTGGGGGTAATGGTGTCGGCAAGATTAGTCATGAATCAGAGAGTGATCGCAGGGTCATGCGTCGGTCGCTGGCGGGACCGTATCCCGGTCAGAGGGGGCCTGGCCTGCGCAGACGCGATCGTATGCAAATGAGCCGCCTAGGGTGTAGCCCGTACTGGGCGTGACGCCGTACGGGAATGCAGCGTTTCCCACGAGATCAACGCCAAGGTTACGCCGATCAGGACTAGAGCGGCGTAGGAGACGCTCTGGAATGCCGCGATCTGGGCAGCAGGTGCGGCCTCGGTGACCACGCCGTTGAATTCAGGCCCGGCTTTGACCTGCACGCGGTGGGCCCAGAGGGTACCCAGTACGGCTACGCCGGCGGCGCGTCCCAAAAAGCGTCCAATCGTGTTGGTGCCGCTGGCAATTCCGAGCCGCTCGAGTGGAACGGAGCCCATAACCCCACTGTTCGTGGGCGAATGCGAGATCCCAAAGCCAAGGGCTACAGGCGCGACGCGTAGAACGAAATCCAGTGCCGAACTTGAGGCATTGAGTGTGCCGACAGTGTAGCTGCCGAGGGCGAGAACAGCCAAGCCCACGCCGGCAACGGGGCGGAACCCGAACCGATCTGTAAGCGCGCCGGAAACCAGCACGGCTACGCCGAAACAGATCCAGAAGGCTGTCAGGAGCAGGCCAGCAAGCAAGGGCTCGATCAGCAGGATGTCCACGAGATAGAAGGGAAAAAGAAACCACAGACCACCAATCGTGATGTTGGTGAGGATCCGTATCGACAGGTTTACATTGAATTGCGGGCTGCTGAACAGTGACAGGTCGAGAAGCGGTTCCTTTACCCGCGCCTCATTTCGGACAAATTGCCAGAATGAGTAGATTGAGACGGCGAACAACGTCAGGATGGTAGGAGAACGGAAGCCAAGGCGGTTGCCGAAGGTCAGGCAGAGCATGAGTGTCAGGAGACCTGTAAACAGCAAGAAAGAGCCTTCCCAGTCGAAACTCTGCCGGCCGGTTGGGCGAGACGCAGGCAGATAGCGCCAAGCCAGTATGAGGCTGATCAGGCTGAATGGTTGCGCTACGAAAAAGATCCAGCGCCACGACAGAGCGCCAAAGATGAAGCCCCCCATCATGGGCCCGAGGATACTGCCAGCTGCGAAGATGGCACCGAATACGCCCAACGCTTTGCCCCGCTCTGCAGGGGGGAATGTCTCGATCACGATGCCATAGTTCAAAGCGATTGCGAATGCCGCGCCGACTGCCTGCAGCACGCGAAAGAGAATCAGCAGTTCGATTGTTGGCGCGAGACCTGGGAGGATCGAGGTGACCATAAAGGCGATAGTGCCGCCGAGGAAGACAGGTCGCTTGCCGAGCATATCCCCCAATCGACCCACTATGGGCATAACCGAGACTTGGACGAGGGTGTAGGACAGGAGCACCCATTGACCGGTGGCAAAGTTGATTCTGAATTCGCGCACGATATCGGGTAGAACGACGGCTGCGGAATTGAAAATAAGCGAAGCCATAAAGATGACGCCGGCCAGCGCGGCCAGAATCCTCCATTTATGCTCGTTTGAAGTCGTGTCCAAGGACGGGTACCTCAGTTCTTGAGAGAGGGGATAGTCCAGGCCGCTCAGGGCTGGGAGTCCTCACCTGGGCCGGGCCAATCCGTTTGAGCCGTGCGGCGGGTGACTGTCAGTAGACTGCCCGGCTGTAGGGCTCGTACGTCGATCAGGGAGAGGACGCGGTCCGGCCAGCGCACTTCCAAGGCGATGATTCTACTTTCGAGGGGGATTCCAAAGTGTTGGCGGGCGCTGCGGCCGGAGAGGTAGCCGCCGGCGGCGTGCACGCTGCGACGATAGATGCCGGTCGAGGTATGGAGGAGAAGTTCGGCGCCCAGCGCGCGTGTGTTGCCGCTGCCGGGATGGCGCAGATCGACGAGCAGGGACTGGCCGCTGCACAACTGGTTTTCGAAGATTTGGGACGGGGAACGGAGGTTGTTGATCAGGACATCCAGGTCGCCGTCGCCGTCGAAGTCGGCCATGCTCATGCCACGGCCGCCGGCGGTGCTGTTGAGCTTCCATTCGGGCGCGGGGGTGAAGCGACTGCCGCCGTCGTTGCGATAGGCCTGGTTTTCTTCTACGAGTTCATCGCCGGGCAGGTGACGGAAGATCTCCATGGCAGTCATGCCGTTGACGACGTACAGATCGAGCAGGCCGTCCTGATCTATGTCGCCAAACTGGGCTGACCAACTCCAGCCGCTGAAGGGAATGCGCCACGCTTCGGCCCGGTCGGACCATTCATTGCCCAGGCGCTCCTGGAGGACGTTGGCCATCACCTGGGGGGCGTCGTCGGGGCTGGGGGGAGGCATAGTCTCCATTACCGGCAGCCACTGGCTCATGATTTCGGGTTCTTCGGAGTACGGGTGCATGTCGGCGGAAAACAACTCCAGCTGGCCGTCGTTGTCGATGTCGCCTGTGTCGAAGCTCATCGTGCTGAAAGTGGTCGTGGCGAACGGTTGGGCTTCGAGCCAACTGCCGTCGCGCTGGCCAAGGAAGACGGCGTCATGCACGTCGAAATCGTTGCCCACGAGAATGTCGATGCGACGGTCGCCGTTCAGGTCCAGTAGTTGCAGCGCCAGGCCCTGTGAACGGGAGGCAAGGCGCGTGGCCCAGAAGCGACCGTTCTCATTCTTGTAGACAAAAACGCCGTTCTGGTCGGTTGCGTCCAGCGCGCGCCTGCCGATCTGCTTCTCCAGGGAGGCGTCATAGGAAGCGGTAACCAGATCGAGGTCACCGTCGGCGTCCAGGTCGCCCCACTGCAGCGAATAGGCGAAGCCGTCGACTCCCTGCAGCCGCGCCGGCTCCTGTTCGCTAGTGAACGGGGGGGACCCTTCCTCGCCGCCACTGTTGCGCCAGTAGAGGAGGATGCCGGAGCGGCTGGTTGCAGTGATGTCCAGCCAGCCGTCGCCGTCGACGTCAACAAGCGCGAGCCCACGCAGGCTGCCGTCGAGGAGGAGCTGCGGGCGGAACTGCCAATTGCCTTCGTTCCAGAAGATCTGGTTGGGGCCGAGCAGGTTGGCGAGGACGAAGTCTTCGTCGCCGTCGTTGTCGAGGTCGCCGACAGCGAGGCCGGCGCCGTTGCTGGTGAAATAGGTGACGCGTTCGAAGGCGGTGCCGGTTACGTGGGGCAGTGGGTGTTCGACGAAGGTGCGGGTACAGGGACGCGACTGCGCCGCGGAGGCGGTGCGGGGGTTCAATGGTTGTACTGTGATGCCAGTCGTGTCTGAGAGCGCATTGTAGGAAGTCGAACCGGGCAGAAAGTCGAAGCCGGCTGAACAGGCGCAGAGAAGTAGCGCTGAGACAAGAATGGCAGGAAGAAAAGTACGCATGTCTGGCCGATCTTGCCTATTAGCCCTTCATTCCCGTAAGCGAGATTCCTTCGATAAAGGTACGCTGAGCGAAGAAGAAAGTTACGATGATTGGGAGGGCGACAAGTGTGCTCACGGCCATCAGGTAGGGGATGCCGTTGCTGAAATTTCCGACGTCGTTGGCACGTCGCGACAGTTGTTCGATTCCCAGTGCGAGAGGGTAGCGATTCTCGTCACGCAAATAGATCAGCGGACCCAGGTAGTCGTTCCAGGCCCATAGGAATCGGAAGAGGGCGACGACGGCCAGGGCCGGCTTGGTGAGTGGGAGGATGATGCGGAAGAGAATACCAAACTCGCTGGCGCCGTCGATGCGGGCGGCGTCTGAAAGTTCTTCGGGAAGGGTCATGAAGAACTGACGCAGCAGGAATACGATGTATGGATGGCTGAATAGGGCGGGTACAACCAGAGGGCGGTAGGTGTCGAGCCAGCCCAGCCACTTAAATGTGATAAAGAGGGGGACCATGGTAACGGCCCAGGGCAGCATCATGGTCATTACCACGAGCCAGAAGATGGTATCCCGCCCCGGCCAGCGGATGCGAGAGAAGCCATAGGCAACGATTGTGGAGGAGAGCACGGTAAAGGCAACGGCAGGTACGGTATAGAAGACAACCGAATTGACGGCGTACTGGGTAAAAGGAAGAATTTGCCAGCCGTTGATGAAGTTTTCCGGATGGATAGGAAAGGGCAACAGGATCGGGGGCATGGTGTAGACTTGCGAGTCTACTTTCAGCGCCGAGCTGATCATCCAGTAAAGAGGGAAGGCGAAGCTGAGTGTGAGAGGGACCAGCACCGCGTACTTAACGACTTCAAGCAGGATTGTCTGCCAGCGATTGCCTGTGTCACGGTAATGGCGCGGCACGGGCCTGGTTGTACTCTCCGATGCGATGGTGGTCATTTCTCACCCCCGTAGTAGACCCAGCGGGCCGAGGACTTGAAAATGATGAGTGAGAATACAACGATGATCAGGAACAATATCCAGGCCAAAGCGGAAGCCTTTCCCATCCTCAGGTATTCAAAGGCATTACGATAGAGATGGATCAGATAGAACTCTGTCGAGTTCATGGGGCCGCCCTCGGTAAGAAGCCAGGGTACAGTAAACTCCTGGAATGCGACTATGAGCCCCATTATCAGATTGAACAGGATAATTGGTGAAGTCAGTGGAATGGTGACGTTGCGGAATTTGTGCCACAGATTGGCTCCGTCGACGGTCGCGGCCTCGTAAAGAGAGCGTGGAACATCCTGCAGCGCAGCCAGGAATATGACCACGGCAGCCCCTTGTGCCCATATCGCGACGAGGATCAGTGAGGGCTTGGCCCAGCCCGGGTTGGAGAGAAAAGGGATGATGGGCAGGCCGAAATAGCGAAGTACACCGTTGATGGCGCCGTATTGGACATTCATCAGGAACTGCCAGACCATCGCCGATGCCACCGCGGGAACGATTGAGGGGACGTAGATCACGCTGCGGAAGAAGGAGCGGGCGACGATCCTGGAGTTCAACATATTTGCAATGATAAAAGCCGCGCCGACACCGAATGGAACGCTGAGCCCTACATAGAAGAGCGTGTTGTACATCACGTTCCAGAAGTGCGGATCGTCAAAGAAGAGGGTCAAATAGTTTTTGGCCCCGAGAAAGACAGGGGGTCTCAGCAGGTCGTAGCGGGTGAGGCTGTAATAGAGAGAAGACAAAAGAGGGTAGATCGTAAAGAGAAGAAAACCCAGGGCCCAAGGTGAGACGAACAGCAGTCCCAAGCGCAGGTTGCGCCACTCCTGCGGCGTATAGCGACTGACCTTTTCTGTGCTGGCTGCCATACGGGATTCCTTCTCTTTTCCAAGCGTTCAGCGGCCAGACCTGTTGGGTCTGGCCGCCAGGCTGTGAGAGTTAGAGACCTTGGGCTTCCCACTCGTCTTCGGCGCGTTTCTGCAACTCTGCCACCGCCTCCTGGGGGGTAATCAAGTCACGGTAGACTTGCTCGCGGAGATCCCAAAGTTGCGTATTAACGAACCAGTGGATCGGCGAACGACGTCCCACGATCCAGTCGGTCACCTCTTCGATGTTGTCTATGTAGAAACGCAGTCCTGGGAAGGTGTCTACATCGATCGTGGGCAACCATGACTGGATGCCCATAATCCAGCCGACTTCATGGAAAATGATATTGAGCGGCTCTTCGGTGTGGAGGAATTCGGCAACTTTGAATATTCCATCCGGGTTTTTGCCGTCGCGGTAGATCTGTACCATATGGGGACCGGTAGCCATGATCTTTGCGCCCTCGCGGAAGGCGGGTACGGGCGCCCAGGTAGCCCGATTGTGGACAGCCACCTCCGGCTTCTGGATTGTGGTCTCGCCGGCGTGCCAATATCCTTCAATAATCATGGATTGGACTTCGGCGTTGAAGGCTGCCCCCCATGTGCCCTGCCCCTCGACGGAGCGGAGGCCGGCGAAGTTGTCGGGGCCAATGAAGCGGAAGAATTCGGCCTGCGTTTCGATGCCTTGGGCCATCAACTCGTGGTCAAGGTGGAAGGTCTGTTCTTCGTCATTCCACCAGGTATGACCATAAGAGGTAGCGATGAAGTCGGGTTCACCGGCCATGGCGTCAATAGGGTCAAGACCGATGCGGAGGACGTTACCTCCGTCGTCAAACTGTGAGAGCTCCTTATGCCATTCCATGACGCCTTCCCAGGTCAAGGGCGGGTTGTCAGGGTCGAGGCCGGCCTCTGCGACGTGCTGGGCATTGTAGTTCAACCCATACCAGAGGAATGACTCGATGGAAGGTACACCGATGAGATCGGCACCGTAGAATCCTCCCTGCCAGACGGCGTCGACCACTTCATTCGGGTCGATGATCTCACTGGAGTCCACCATATCGTTGACCGGTAGACAAACGCCGCGGGACCAGAGGCCGGGATAGTCCATGTTGGAGCCGCCATCCGGAGGATCCCCGGCTGCCAGCGCGGTCAGAACGGCCTCATTATTGGTACTGCCGCGATAGTCCAAGGTTGTGTTTTCGCCGATATGCGCCTGAAAGCTTTCGAGCTGGGAGATTGACTCCACAGCGGGATCCAGATTGCCCCAGGCATACCACCATGAGATGGTCTGGGGTTCGGCGGCCATGGCGTCATCGCCTTCCGAGGCGGCTGGGGCAGCACCAGGTGCGGCGCAGGCTGCCAGGGCGGCGGAGCCGGCAACGAGGCCGGAGGTGCGCAGAAAGTCTCGGCGGCTAATGGTTCGTCTTGTCATGCAATTTTCCTCCCTGAGTTGGATGGCTGAGAATATATTCCTTGCTATTTGCAAGGGCCGAATTGCTTTGACCAATCAGTCAAGGACGCTCTCTATGCCGGGTCGGAGCCAACACGCCGTCCCAAGTATGTAGCTATTCTGCTGTAGATTCTCTGGTTCGCAGGAGCGCGTCCTTGGCGCCTTCTGGCTGGTGTGTGCAGGGGGTCACACAAAAGGACAGGACATTCAGAGCGTTTCCCAGGCAGGTCGTCCACCTCTGAAACCGGGTCTGAGATAGGTTCGATAGCCAGGCGATGCCAAGTGCAAGGGATTATATCAGATGGCGACTCTATCGCGAAAAAAATTACTACGTCTGGGGAATCGCGTCCCCCTACGATTGGGACAGTGCATTCGCCTCTTCTTTGGAAAGAACTTTGGGGAGATGGTCAGTTCTCCAACCGGCTTTTTTGCGTCAGATTCATCTTGACCTTTAGGCGCAGGCTCTTGTTTGCGTGTTGGACGAGAGTATATGAGCGTTTACGAGAGTTTACGAGCGCTTTAGGGTTATCTGAAAACCAGTTCACGGGTTTTGCATGATGGGCGTAGACGGAGGCTTTGCATGTCAGGCGGTCTCGGGTGAGCGTTGGACGAGAGTTTATGAGCGTTTAGGAGCGCTTTAGGGTTGTATGAAAAGCAAGTTCACGGGATTTGCGTGATGAGCCGACATGAGGGCTTAGCCGGCGTTGAAGGGCTCTATCGAGTGTTTCTGTATGTTGAATGAGAGTTGTACAAAACTTATAAGGCGGGACGAAACTTGGCGTCAATATGGCGGGAATGGCGGGAATGGCGGAAAAGTCGGGAAAAAGCGTCCGAATTTTTTTCCGGCTCTTGTTGTTGTTACGCTGTTGCATCAGTTTTTTCTTTCCTAGAATCGATTCCCGATACTGGCAACCGCTACGCGATTCTCGCAGACGCCAGACACGCGCCGGTCCGCCGGCGGCCGGGAGACCAGGGCGACGCGTCTGGACACTTCGGGTCGGGAAGACTCGTGTCAGCGCGGGCGTTTTTGCTATTTCCTAGAATTCTGTGCTGGGCTTCGAACGCGTATCCTCGCTGTCTTTGTTGTGTGCTGAGCCGACAGGCTATGGGCAGCCAACAGTCTTGCCGGGGCCCTCTTTCACAGTCTGATTCCCTGCAGAGGGAGCCATGGCCTGAAGATGACAGTACGCTCTCAGAATTGCCTTTTCACGTTCGGCCACGGTCTTATTATATCAGTGTTTTCGATGTTATTGCCTTGATTTTTGGGAAGTCAAGGGATGGAATTGTCGTAGGTCATAAGCTGTGGTATGAAATCTGGCGTTGAGAACGGGCTTCGTTGACGTTTGTCTGACCTGGAATTTGCGGGCCCATGTTGTAATCAATCCATGAGAGACCCAAAGATTCAGGAAGCGTCCTCGAGGGTGAGGCTGTCGCGACGGCAACCACAGGGGCACCCACAAGGGCACCCACAAGGGGTGCCCCTACAAGGGGGGGTGTGCCTGGATTGGGAGGAAATGTCAGTGAGCCCCAGCTGGTAGAACTGCCTAGCTGCATAGGCAGGAACGCGAGTGGACATTGGCCTCTGATGTGGTTGGGTGCAATCGAGCGCCTGAGAATATGCGTTGCGCTCTGCGGCAAGGCTGTTTCACTGCGGTTGAGTTCGGCTATAGAATATTGGTCTGAGATTGACAGCGTGTGAAATATGAAGGCCGGTAGCGAACTTTATTCAGCTTTCAGGCCGGTCCGATTTCTTGAGGGGGAACCAATAGCATGTTTACCGTAGTCGGGACCTGCACCGTTGATCTTTTTGTCTCCAATCTGGCGGCGATGCCGCGCAGCAAGGGAGATGAGTTTACGGTTGACAGTCTCGTGTTTCACGACGAGCCATTGAGGACTTCTCTGGGTGGCAATGGGGCCAATTCGGCCTTTGCTCTGGCGCGTCTGGGGGCAGAGGTGAAATTGGTTGGGGGCCTTGGCGAGGACCATTTGGGTGATTGGATGGCATCGCAACTGGAAGACGCGGGCGTCGGTATGGGAGGCGTCAAGAGATACCCCGGGATGGGTACTGCGACGACGCTCATTCTCAGCGACAGAGAGCAGAATCGACTGGCCTTTCACCACGAGGGCGCCAACAGAGCCGTTGACGGCAGTTCCATCGGCAGTTCTCTTGTTCGTCGTACGGATATGCTGTTGCTTACCAGCTACTCGATCATGCCGGGTCTGCGTCCCCACGGGGCAGTCGAACTGTTTCAGGCGGCCCGGCGGAGCGGCACGCGCACTGCGGTAGACATCGGCCCGGCCATCGGCGAACCGGCCACGCTAGACGAACTGGGCCCGCTGTTGGCTTACACAGACTATTTTATTTGCAATGAGCATGAGTTGGCGGTCTGTACTGGCGGGGCAGAGCTGGATGCGAGGATGGCGGCGGTCCTGGAGGGCGGGGCAGGTTGTGTGGTGATTAAGAGGGGCGCTGCCGGCGCGGTCTTTCTGCAGGGGGAGGACGGGGAGGCCACTTCTGCGGGCTCTGCGAACGGGCCGACATTCGTGCCCGGATTCGCCGTCGAGGTTCAGACTACGGTTGGCGCGGGGGATTCTTTCAATGCCGGATTCCTGCTGGCGATACAAGAGGGGTCCACTGTTGAGCAGGCGGCGCGCTTTGCTAACGCGGTGGCGGCAACTGTGGTGTCTACGCCTGACAGACCGTTGGACGCGCTGTCGCGGGAGGCTGTCAATCGCCTGATTGAACGGTCATAACGCCGGTGGTCGACTTTTCGACAGTGCAGCGTTCCCCGGCCTGAAGCACGCGCACAGACTGCTCTAGTGCGGTCGCGGCGGCGATGAAAGTATCCGGCGACGCGGTATTGAAGGAAAACATTTCGTAGTGGCAGGGGATGGCCAGCTTGGCGTTGATGGCGCAGGCAAGGGTGGCGGCTTCGATTCCGTTGAGATTGCCGGCAACTCTGCGCTCCGGCCTGCTGCCGTTGATGGGAAGGATGGCAACATCGACGTTGAAGGGGGTTAGCCGCTCCACCAGCCCACTGTAATGGACTGTGTCCCCGCTGTGATAGACGGTCCAAGGGCCAAAACGCACAACATATCCAAGGAATCTGCACCGCCCCTTTCCGTCCCTCTCCAACTCTTCGTGTGCGGCGGCGATGCCGTGAAAGCGGAATGCGCCCACCTCTCTGTAGTCTCCGTCGTCCAAGCCCACAGGCCAGGCAGGGTCGCAGTCCAATCGTTCGGCTACGAAAGCCCGGTTGGCCTCTGGTATCACGAACTGAATGTCAGGGTTTGCTGCCTTCAGGGGGCCGAGCGTTTCGCCGTCCAGATGATCGGTGTGGTTGTGACTTGAGGTAACGACGTCGACGAATTTGAGCTTGTCGGGTGCGACGACCCGCTCGGTCATGCGGACGTGGGGTTTGTCGGTGGCGGCGTATTTCTCCGTGAGGGAATCGGAGAGGTAGGGATCGAAGAGAAGGAAGCGGGTCTGCAATTTGAGGAGGAATCCGCTCTGGCCGAGCCACCAGATGTGCAGGACGCGATCGTTTCCGGTTGCATCCTGCACATCGTAGAGGAAGGCATCATCCTGGAGAAAGGGTTTGATCAAGGACATCGGAAGGGACTAAGCTCTTGAAAATTCTAGGGCATGTTCATGGTGCGGTCTGCCTGGGCGGAATGTACCGTCAGTATTTCTGTAGCGGGCTCTTGATGGTCATAGCGGTGAACGCTGGGGATATTTGGGAGTTGCCTTGCCTGCGCTGGCACATATTCGGAACGAGCCACCAAGCGGAGGAGGCGCGGGTCGCAGCGGGTCGTCAAGGTCGTATTGCCCACACACTCTCTGCGGCGGGGGGTTTTAGGAGAGGGGGCGTTGCGGGGGCGGAGCCCCCGCACAA
>WTGY01000149.1 GCA_011523365.1 Caldilineaceae bacterium | reverse complement strand
TGTCGGTCACGTTGTTTTCAGCGTTGACTGGATCGAAGACTTCGATGGCGGCCCCGGTAGGATTTGGCAGACGACTAGGCGAATAGTAATCGGTGAATGATACACGCTCTTCAAGGCCTGTCTTCACTATGTAGCTGAAGAAGTCCTCAAGAGCTTGGGGGTAATCCTTCAGGCCGGTGCCTTTATCCGCCAGGTAAGCGATCAGAAGCTCTAAAAGGAAAGACTTGCACTTGAATGCAGAGTTCTCCGCTTTGCGTTGACTGGCCCACCATTTGACTAAACGCACTACTTGGGCGAAGTGTGTCTGGTTGGCAGCTTTGCGCTTGCGAATAAACTCAAGATGGAGAGGGACGCTGGTTAGAAGCCTTTCGCCTGTATATTTATCTACAAGGTATCCATAGTCGTTCTCATCTCCCTCGTAGAGGACAGGGACGACATCGACATCCAGGTCACTTCCCCTGAAGTGAATAGTCACACAATGCGGTGAGTCCGTACTGAAATCGCTCGGATCCTTTTGAGGGTATGCTTCGCGGAGGCAGTCCGCCACCCAAGGCACCAACTCTCTCTCGTCAACAGGGGATTGGTCTTTCTTTACGTATACGGCGGCGTCAAGATCGTTGATAGTACGAAGAGCAGTCCCCTTAGCAACACTTCCGGCATGAAGCATTTTGACCAGCGCGAAACCAGGGTTGTCCGCGATGTGTTTTGCAAGACTCTCTCGTAAGCGGTTCACTTGTTCCCGATACCGTCGTGCGGAATCCGATGGGAGATTCACGCGTGCTTCGGCGAAGGAACGAATATCGGAGTGAGCTATGAACGGGTCTTTCATTTGGATGTCTGCCCTCGTGTCTGTTCCACACTTCTCTCTATGGAATTCTTGATGGAATCGGGCTAAAAAGAGGTCCCCGAATCTCGTATAGCGATGATCCTAGCTCCATCTGTGTCGTCGGCTAACTGCTGCGCGATAGCATGTTCGTATGTAGTCACCAAGAGTTGTCGGGGAGAGCCTCCCCGCGTGGCTGTAGCCAAGGTCGCTGCGACCGCGTGACGCATTTGAGGGTCAAGGTGTTCGAGGGGTTCGTCGAACCATGCAAAGGGAAGAGAAGTTGTAGCACCCATGACGATCAAGTGGGTGACGATTCTAGCCCATGTCCGTTCACCACCGCTAAGTGTGTCCCATCCTAGCTCCACATCGCCACGGACCCGCGTGATCGACCCGTCAGGTTTAAAGACAAGACCGTTATTGGTGAAGAGGTGCTTCCAACGCCCTCGCACTTCGCTTGACAGCGGCTCGATGCGAGATTGGATCACGTGCTCCGCAGCCTCTCGCAACACCTTCGCCCCGGCATGGGCAGCGGCTTCCCGTCGATACGCCAGCCGGAGCTTCTCCTCCTCCTGACGAATCTGATCATCCGAGGCGATCTGGGTCTTTAGCGACTCAAGACGAGACTGCGCCCCGCCAAGCCGCTTATTGTGTTCGTCAAGAGCCGCACTTGCCTGCCGGTACCAAGCGACTGCATCGTCTTGGGTGGGAACATTGTCGACTCCAACGTCGACGCTAGGCGGCTGTAGCGCTTCTAGTTGGGCGAGCAACCGGGAAACCCCATGGACATGGTTCTGCCTTGCCCCGCGGGCCTCTTCAAGGCGGGTTATCTCCGCCCGCGCATCTTCCCGCTGTGTCCTATGACCAGAAATCGCCGAGGCGCGCTGATGAGGAGGAAGCGGACGCATGCAGGTCGGACAGGCCGCGTGGTCTCTGTCGAGCAATCTCACTGCCTGTTCGGCCGCGGTGATGACAGAACGAGCGGTGACCGCCCCCTCAGTCATTTCGGCAATCGCGCGTTCCGCATCCGCCAATTCCGCACGCAGTTCAAAGCTGATCGACTCCTTGTTGTCAGAGGAGACTGCCCGACCGATATGGTCCTCAATCGCAGCCAAAAGACGAAAGCGTCGCTGTTCATACTGTTCCATTTGGCCCGCGAGCGCGAGGTGGCGTTCGACCAAAGTTCGTTGCGCGGCAGCAGCGTCCCGAACTTGCTCGAGCTCGATGCCTCGTTGGCTAAGATGTTTGATCTCTTCTTCTAGTTCGGCGATCTCACCTTCCAGCGCAGATCGATTCTCCAATCGCTGTTTGGTTGTTGATCGAAGTGCCGCTCGTGCCTTCACGGTTTCTTTGGCAACCGACTCGGCTGTCTCGGCCGCTCTGAGGAGGTGGGCAATTCCGAAAGCGTGATGGAGGTGGCCTTCCAGGTTGAGAGTGTCACTAGCTGCGATGTGATCCCCACCCAACATCATCGCCAGACGACCGGCTACGGGGAGTTCTATCCCTAATGTCTGTTCCATTACTGTGGTAGCCAAACTTTCGGTTAGCCTAGCCCCATCCATCACGAACGTCGCCGTAGAGCCACCACGCCGCTTTGCAGTGCGCCTGATGGTAAGTTGGCGTCCGTCGGGGAGTTCGAACTCGACCTGGGCCTCCGCGCTCGCAGCGCCGGCTCGTATGCTGGCCTTCTCGTCGACGCTACTGTGCTGTCCGAACACAGCCCAAGCGAGACCGTACACGAGGGATGTCTTCCCCACCCCATTGGGGGCAACGACAAAAGTCGTGCCAGGATTAAGTTGTAGGTCGAGGTCCTCGTAGGAACGCCAATTGCGGAGACGGAATTGATGTATCATGCGGCCACCCCGACGAGTTTATCTAGGTGGGACCTGTAGATTTCCTCGGACAATTGTCCCTGTTGAGCCTCCTGGACAATAGCAGCAAGCTGCCGAGTTTCCTGATCTCCGAAGTTTCCCCAAGTGACCTGTTTGGCCTCTATCCTGGCTCGGGTCCCGGCGGCAGACACTTCGAGTACTGCCCTACTTGCCAACCCGTAAGGATCCAGGGCCGACTCGGGAGCGGATGAGGGTTCACGCCGGTCAATACTCAAGGGCTGGAACTCAGGAATCAGGCCCCTTAGCCACACTTCGCATGCCGTTGCAGCGTCGGAAATTGACCGACGTCGACGGGGCGCCCGCATCTCACCCGACGGTGTTTCAATGGCTTCCTGCACGTCGCCCCGATCCACTACCACTGCGGGGGGCCTTTGCCCCGTGGTGGTGTAGAGTACCGCGTGGGAGTCAGGGAAAGCACTGAAGACCCCGGCGATGTCTTCGGACCTCCTGGTGAGGGCGTAGTCGAGATCCGTCGAATTCGGCTCCAGCACGACACGCATACGCATACCCAGGGCCTGGATCACTGAGACAGAAGCCAACCCTACGGCAGCCGAAGCGGCGTCGGGTCTGACTGAGGCCCCGGGATCAACCTTGAGTCGTAGATGTTTCTGAATCATTTCATCTAGTTCATTAGTGCGCTCGTTGGTCTGAGATCGCCAGGCTAGGAGTTGCTCGATCGACGGCCTGGACGCATAAGGATCCACGCCGCGCGCTGCTGTGATCGATCTAATGAAGGCCTCAGCTGCCCCACGCTGCTCCTGTGACAACTCTTCGACCGCAGGAGGCTCGTCGCGATTGCCCTCCAGGTAGTCCAGGAAGGCATCACGGAATCTGCTGAGGACGTCAGACCTATCAGTCATAAGTTCCTCCTTGTTTCCACTTGTCCTACTTGAACAGTTGGCTTGAACGGGTAATCGGGGTGATCTTCGAGGGAACGCAGAGCGGCGCTGTAAATTTGGCCGATCCGTTGGCTGGTCAAATCAAGTTGGTCAGCGACCTCCTTGCGTTTGTAGCCACAAAAGTGAATCGCAAAGAATATCTCTTGGGCCCGGCCATCGAGAATTTCTCGGGCCAAGTCACGCAATTTGAGCGCATCCTCTATAACGAAGTACTCGGCTTCCAGATCATCACGGTTGTTATGGAGTAATTCAAAAAGCGAAGGCCCCATCTCTCCGTTTGACCCTTCAACTCCAACATCGCCCGACACAAGCCGTAGCTCGAACCGATGGTTCGTGCCGCGAAGTCCCTTCTGAGAAGCCCTCAGTGCGTCAACTGCCTTGTTTTGGGCGATCGTGACCGCCAGACTCTCCCATGTGTCCTCAAGGTGCTCCGGCGGGTACTCAAGGAGCGCGAGAAATGCTTCGCTAAGAACGTCATTAGCACTAACCCCTGTCCCCTGCAGGACTGGTTCTATGCCACCTGTATCGTTTGTTGGACTTGCTTCAACCCACAGGCGGCGTTTCCCAGGAGACCCAAAGAAGAGGATCTTCTGAACCCTTGCGTACATAACGTCGAGGATCCCATCAAGGCGTTCCTTGTCCGCCATTAGCGGATGTTCGGAGTCAGACGTGCATTTCCTAGATGACATGTCACTACTAATGTCGCAAACCGCATCAAAAATGAAAATCTGTGTCCGGGCTTTCGCTGAGATGGCAAATTGCGACATAAGGAGTAACACACCTCAAAAGGAGAGACTAATGACCGAATCTTCCAACTTCCAACCAAGCCGCCGTCGCATTCCGTTCACCATCGACGGGCAACCCTTTACGACCGATGACCTCAGCCAGCGTGCCTCGGCGCTTCTTCGTTTAGCAGACTTGGACCCTGCCATCTTCGACCTTGGGGAACTCGTGGGAAAGGAGCACCCCCAGACGAAGCGCTTCGCCGATGATGAGCTCGTCAACATCGTCAAGGACGCTCGTTTCGTATCAATCCGCCAGAGCGCTCCGGTAGCCTAATGCAGCCGGGTGTTGAAGCGTTTATTCAGAACATGACCGAGCTCGGCTTCGAAGCCACACTTGAAGCCGAGTTGGTCATTTGCAGGGTGGTGGCTCTGGACGGGGCATTCGCTGGTACGCCAGTCGAAACCGGTGTCGCTATCGGAGAGCTTGAACCGTGGCCCCATGTACCTCCGCACTGGCTTCACTTCCCTGGCAGCGTTAAATTCGCGCAGACCAACAGCCAGCCCTCTCCAAAGTCTGGATGGTTGATGCACAGCCGTCAGATAACAGGATGGAGTGACGCACCCGCTGGAATCGCGTGGGCTAGCCATGTCCGGGCAGTCCTCAGTGAGGCGGTCGCGTGATGCGTCGAACGTCGGTAGCGATGACCGTAGCGATCGAGGAGGCGCTCGTCCGGCGGCTTATTCGCGAAGATGGTCAGGAAGACGTCTGTCTTGCCACTTACCGTCCGTCCACGGGCCTCTCTCGTTTCAGTGCCCTGATTCGCGCGGTCGTCCCGCCTGAACCTGGAGAGCGGCTGATCCACGGAAATGCAACCGTTACAGCCGACTACATCTTACGGGGCGCCGAAGCAGCGCAGGAAGATAAGTGCGGCTTGGTCCTCCTTCACAGCCACCCCGGAGCCAGTCACTGGCAGACAATGAGTGCCCCGGACCGTGATTGTGAGGCCAGCTATGCCAATCTCGTCCGTGAAGTCACAGGGCTTCCTCTGGTCGGCATGACCCTTGCTACAGCGGACCGCTCATGGTCTGCTCGTCTCTGGGACGTTGGAGTTGGCCGAGCGGTCGACTGCACTCACTCCACGAACGTTCGGGTCATCGGTGGAAAGTTCGCGGTGACGTGGAACGACGCGGTTCAACTACCTCCACAGCCCAGCATCCGTCAAACCAGGACCATAAATGCGTGGGGCGACCGGAAACAGGCCGATCTCGTCCGTCGGAGAGTCCTTGTGGTCGGGGCAGGTAGTGTCGGACTCGATGTCTTTGTGCGTCTCGCTGCAACCGGGCTCTGCAACCTGACTGTAATGGATTATGACTTCGTCGAAGCCCATAACCTGGACCGCCTCATTGGCGCAGAACGCCGCGACGCGCGCCTGAGGAGACCCAAGATCCATGTTGCCCGCCGGGAAGCAATGAGAGCAGCCACTGCGGCGAGGTGCAATATCGAGGTTTCCGACCGATCCATCTGCGAGCCGGAAGGACTACGGCTCGCACTCGATCACGACTTGATTTTTTCGTGCGTTGACCGCCCTTGGCCACGAGCCGTACTCAACTCTCTGGCGTACTCGGATCTCATTCCTGTCATCGATGGTGGCATTGCCATCGATACGTTCGATGGCGGAGAGATGCGAAATGCAACCTGGCGCTCCCACGTCGTCAGACCGGGGAGGCCGTGCATGAGTTGCAACCGCCAGCTCGACCCAGGCCTGGTCGTCCTCGAGCGGCAAGGGTTACTCGATGATTCCGCTTACATCCAGATCGCAGGGGAGAGTTTCAGGTCAGTCAATCCGAACGTGGCGCCGCTATCGGTGAACGTTGCGGCGAGCATTCTTGCCCAATACGTCAGCTTCAACGTGGCCCCCGCTGGCTTCGGCGAGCCCGGCCCACTCCAGTATTCACTCAGCACCCATCATCTTGAGCACCGCCATGACTCGACGAGCCCGCACTGTGCCACTGAAGCTGCCGAGGGCGTGGGGGATCAACGCGTCTGTCTTACCGGCCTCCACAAAGACGCGGAACGAAAACGCCAGCTCTCAGATTCGGTAGGAGCGAGAGTTCGCCTGTTGCGGTTGATCGACGATCGAATTGATGGAGTAACTACGTGGCTGAACCTACTCGGAGATTGATCTTCACAGCATTAGTTCTCAAGCCTGCGAACTATGAAAAACTCGCACGACGTTTCATGGCGTTCCCGACTACACCCAGAGTGTAGTTCCGCCAGAAAGCCTCCCGAAGTCATCCGTTCTGTTTTCTGTCTGATACACTTACTTCGTTCCTTCACCGGGTGGCTGTTGACGACTCCCCGCGCCCTCACAGGGTCTTCAACTCGGAAAGAACCTTCGCAATTCGACCCGTTAATGGCTCAATGTGCTTAGCGGCATCACTATAGCGAACCGCCCAGGCTTTTGTTCCTTTGCCGGAGATATCATCAGCGAAGCCGTCTCCGTTGAACTCAGTCACCCATCTCTCAAGACATTTACGCAACTCAGGCGGCAGGTTGTAATCGAATGTGGCTGCGCCGAATGTAATGTCCCTGAAACCCATCCAAAATGGAATCTCAGGTTTAGAATGCAACCAGGCAACGGTTACCGGCTGCCGGAATATCTTGCATGGCACACGAATGCTCACACTGCTCGAGCCCCACCAAAGAGTGGCACCTGCCGCGGTTGCCGCGTCCAGGAGCTTGTTGGCTACGCCGCGCGCCTCCTCGTTGGGAAGCTCTTCCAGGAACGACGCACGGGTCAACTTTCGGCGCGGCCCGGCCCCACTATTTGACACATCTTCTGATGTCGCCATTCTTCCGATCACCCGTGGTACAATCGTCTGAAACGACTCCCCACTGAACTTCTTGATCTCTACCGCCAGCACTTCAATATGGGGCATCTGCTCGTTCAGAAACGTAACCACCCGTTCCAAAGGATCAGGAATCTCATCCGCCACGAACAGCATACGCAGACGCCGCGCGGCTAGATTCGTCTCTACTGCTTTCCAAAAAGCCTCGACATCCGGTTCGACGTCCGTCTGCAGAAGCTGCTTGATCTTTTCGTTGGGATCGAACGCCTGCCCATCGCCCGCGCTCTCGAACGTCTGACGCAACTCGTTCGCTGTCCACGTCACCGCCGCATGGGCCGCGTACTCCAGCAGCTGCCCGACAAAGGTGCGCCGAAGTTCAGGATTTGAACTGCGCTTCACCTCGACTAACGTCGGCACAGCGTCCTGGTCGATGAGCAGATGATCAAGCGACCAACGCCCGCCCGCGTCCGATCTCTCGGCAATTCCCTTCTCACGCGTAATCAGGATCCACCGCCTCGGGTCGTCCGGCCGCACCTGTCCGCCATCCAGCACCTCAGGGTTGGTAGCTATCAACGCTTGCAACGTATCCTCGCTGGAGAAAGGCTCCTCTTCAAGGGGCTCTAACCCTTTATGTTCGTCCCGTGTGTAAATTCGTTCGGCCATGCCACAGCTTCTCCTCTATCTGCGCTTGTTTTTGGCTCAGACTCAATGCGTGCGCATTAGGTTCCGTTAACATTTTGGGAAGACCATTCAGAATTCAACAAAAGAGGAAGGCCTGCAGGCCCGTTGGAGGTACTTCCGACGACGATGGTGTGGTGTGCGAAAGAGTGAGGTCACGGCCCCCGCGTCCGCTCGGTGGTGCCTTCCTCCTCAGATTTCTGTTGGGAATTCCGAGCCTCCTTGCCCACTGCGGTCAACCGATATCGTTGATTCCTGCTCCTTGGACTTTGCGGAAGTGTCATCTCTATCAAGCCCGCATCAAGGCTGGGGTGTAAGTAAGCCCTGAGGAAATGACTCCGGTCCGCTAACCCCAGAGCAGCCATGAGTTCGGCCCGGCTCATCTCTCCCTGCAAGGCTGCAACGAGTCGTCTCACATGAGGGGTCACATGTGGGGCTTCATGAGGGGTTACATGTGGGGCAACGGCCACTTCGCGACGCGGGAAGGTCACTATCACCCAATCGGTGGAGACCTGAATGCTTGGCTCCGCAACGCCGTGCTCCAGACAGGCGTCGTGAATTCGGCGGACGCCGCTGCCGATCTGCTCGACTAACTTCATACGGTAGAGCATATTGAAGAGTAAGGGATTTCGGGGAACGCTCCTACTGCCCAAATCCTCTTCTCGCATTCCGGCGGGAAGTCCCTCCGGCGTCACGATCTCGACCCGGTCTTGGAAGATGTAAACCTGCACGTTGGCGGTGCTGCGATAGTCACGGTGGGCGATGGCATTTACCACAGCCTCCCGCAGGGCGCTCTCGGGCAGCTCCAGTCGCTCGTCTCTTCCTTGCGCGTGGGGAATGAGGGCTGAGTTCAGTTTGGCCTGAAAGTAGGCCATGACCTCCTGGTAAATGGAGTAGAGATTTCCGTGAAACGCCTTGCGATCGAGGATGTGCGCCTTGGTGCTGCCCCGGAAGACGGCGCAAGTCACGCCGGCTTGGAGGGTGAAGCGTGTGATGTCGTCGGCAGCAGCCAGGCTCCCGCATGCGTCATCCCCGTATCTCTGACCAGATGCAGGTTCTCCAAAACCGTCATCGGAGGCAACCCGGGGTCAATACCGGCGCGTTCTGCAAACTCGGCCCAACGCGCCGACGTGATCTCGACGGAGGGATCGAAGGCCCTGCAGGGAGTCTCGTCCATCCGGATGAGCCCCTCCTCAAAGAAGAAATCTCGAATCTCGTCACGGGACATCTGCTGGCAAGCGGCGCCCTCGCGAACGTAAAACCTATCTCCGTGGGAATAGGGTTTGCCGTGCTGCTCCGGTACCGTCACACACAGCACGCTGCCTTGGCTTTCCACTTCTACCGCCACGGGCGGGTCCGCCGAGCGGGCGACGCTCTGTACCCGGGACTTTAGCCGGTTGTGGTCCCTCACGCCGATCACGGTCCCGGCATCGTCAACCCCAAGCAGAATTACTCCGCCGGTGGCGTTCGCGAAGGCGCAAATCTCCCTCCCCAGGTCTGACGGCATAGACCGCTTAAACTCAGCGGTAAGTCCTTCACCCAAAGCGATTAGATGGGAAAGAGTCGGCTGGTTCACTCTACACTATCCAGATTCATAGACAAGTCAGCATGGTCTTTTATAGCTTACTTGGGTAGCATACCATTCCACGACTCGAGCACGAAGAGGCGATACCGCCACATGCCCGCGAGGCCGGCCACAGCGTATGTCCTACCCTGTTAACTTTCAGGGACGCCTTGCGGTGCAGAACATGGCCGGCAGCGCATCGTCGAGAACTCCGCCGCCTGAAAAAATCCCCTTCAAAAAAATTTGAAATTCCGCCGACACAAGAATCGATATCAAGCAAACCGTCAAGATCGAACCAATTTCCTCGACGGGGCAAAACGACCTCCCACAGGGGATTCACGGGACCCACACGTTCACAGAGGGAGGACACATACACGAACGCATCGCAAACACACAAGTGGCCACAGCCAACGGCTATCCTGCGTCACCGAGTACAAACACAGCAACGACCTGCTCAACCAGGACCGCCTACCCGTACACTACCCAGAACGCACACAGCCCCCCGACGGCCGCGAGTTCAGCCAGCGAGGCTGCGCTTTGCTTGCTACCGGCGGCGCCGTGGGCGCCGGGGCATACACAACCCCGGATTTCGCCACACAGCCCGGCTCTTGACCAACCAGGCCGCATAACCACGCTGGCATCCAGGGAAAGCCGGTAAAGGCCCTCTCCCCAAACTGCCGGGGAGGGTCCTTTACCGGGCGGCGGCAGACCGCCGCAACACCACACGCGCCACCATTAGGGAGAGCAGCCGCCAATCGTACTGAGCCGGCTCGAGCTCGACCACCGCACAGCTGGGAAAGACTGACACACTTGCTACCGGCAGTGCGCACCCCGGATGGCCTCGGCATTGGTGCCGGTCATGTACCAGTTCCGGTCCCGGTTTTGTGCATGTGTCCGGCGGATCGGCGGGAAAACAACCACACAGGAGCCGTTCTAGACGATTATTCTTTCCCTTCAGGTCTACGATGCCTATCGATCCAACACGGAAGACAGGGCCCACAACCAGCGCTACCAGCAAGGAAACCAGGGCTGGAACGCAGGCATTGTTTCACGTCCATATCTGCCAAGCATTCCAAGCGACCGTTGGCAAGAACGCGCGGGCGGGCTAGGGCGGCTCTTTCAGCGCTGCTGGAGGAGAGGGACGCGGGGAGTGTCTTTGGGCGATATTTCCCGTCCTGAGGGGTCGCGGATGATCGCGCCGGCCGCCGATCGGCTTAGATGCCGGCACTCTCACGGCGGATCAAGGCGGCGCGCCGCAGGCATGGGGGACGCTTACTCCGGCCACAGCGGGCGGGTCGGGATGGCCTCAAAAGGCGCGCCGACACATGAGAGCATGGCGCAAGGACGCTGAAAAGCGGCAGGCATGGTCGAAACCTATACGTAGGATGAGCAAGCGGGACGGACGGCCAGGTGGCTTTCCTGACGGCGCCTGTGCGTCTGAGACTTTTATTTTTGAACTGACTGGGCAGATTTTGAGGTATATTGTTAGGCACCAAAGAAAAAGAGCACCCACACCGCCAGTGTTTAGCGCTCTCCGATGAAACGGCCGCGTTAGCGGGCATGGGGTTGTCAATGTTGCGGCAGGCGAAGGTGTGTGTCAATTGGGGTTCTGTGTGGACTCGTCAGTGGTGTGGGCGCTCCTGATGGCTGCGAAATGCAGCAAGGGAGCAGCTGATATGAGTCGGTCGAGGTTGAAAAGGTTTTTCCAAGCTAATTGGAGATGGATTATTACGTTTTTGGGTTTCATTTTTAGACCTGCCATAGAGAAGATTGTGTTGTCTGTTTTTTCTTCATTTTCTGAAGTGAAACTATTGATTTCGCCGATACTGTGGTTCTTGCTGTTTGCAGTGGCAGCAATTGGAGTAACTGGAGTCGTTGTATTTGTAATTCTTCCGCTTCTCATGAAGGGGGCTGACTGGCTTTTTCGTCCAGCGTTTGTCTGCACAAAGCGTCGCAGATTTTGTGATCTTCTTCCCGAAGTGGAATGGTGTTTGGATGCCATAAAGGAGGATTACAGAGATGAAGCCGCTAGCGTAGCCAGAAGCAACGTAGGCATAGGCACCATAAGCAAGGTCTACAATATTTTTCCGCCTCCAGTTGGCCCTCATGTTCGGTACGAGGCGTTGAGGAGTCGGTTGGGGCGGTTGTTCTCGAATCTTGACAAGGTAGATGTTCCTATTCCTGATTCTGTTGAGATAGACACGCTTGGAGAGCTCACGGATATGGCTGGGTATCTTGCTCAGTTGCATGATTGCATGTCTGGCTGCGATCTGGACGCTGCCCGGGAAATAGATCCGCCGTAGGCACCTCTGACGTCTTGGTGCGTGCTGGGCTGGCAGGCCTAGCCGAGCCTGAACTTTTAGCGGGCGGCAGCTGGCAGTATGCGAGGCGGGCTGCGTACGCTTGTTCTGATTCGTCGGAGAGACGCGATAGCGTCCGCTCGTCGCCCAGTACGATAGGATGCTGCGCGCCCTGAGTTTCACTGTTCTTCGTCATATCGCGCTCCCATTTCCACCACTACGTGCGTCCCTATAAATTTGGACGGAGCGACCGTTGCCCCCGGAGGGTAACATCGCGCCCTCCTGTTCGTTCGCGACGCCGGCGTCCCATCACGGCGGCAGGGACCGAGAAGATACGCAAGACGGGCCATGCGAAGGCCGCGACGACGTAGCGGTTGCGGTTGTCATGACCGTAACCGAGGGCCGGCGGCGGGCTGTCCAGACCGCAAGCTAGACCGGCTTTTCTGTATGCGATAGTATGAGGGACGAAATACGTTAGGCGGCGGTTGATGGTCGGACGGACGATAACCAGCGCCTCATAGGGCTTTTCATCGGCTCTCCAGTCTCGTTCGGCCACCCTGTCCGCTTCGGCTTGCTACCGGTAGCGCCGTGGGCGCTGGGACATACACAACCCCAGGTGTCGCCGCACAAGCCGCCACTGCGATCTCCGCCCGGGCCGGCGACATAAAAAGGCACAGGAGGCCTGCAGAGCGATCCTCTTGAGCCTTCAGCTCCTGCAGGACCTTGCAATCCAGCTGCAAGCAGCCTGCCTGGGCCCAGGTTGCAGGCCTGCGGACTTGAACGCCGGCGCCCAGGAAAGGCCGGTAAAGGCCCTCTCCCCAAACTGCCGGGGAGGGTCCTTTACCGGGCGGCGGCAGACCGCCGCAACACCACACGCGCCACCATCAGAGAAAGCAGCCGGCATTCGTACAAAGCCGACAGTACACACCCCGGGCTGGCGCCGGCCATGTGCCCAGTTCCAGTCCCGGTTTTGTGCAGGTGTCCGGACCGATGCCTGGGTCTGTCCTGGCCGGTGTCTGTTATTCGTCCATCCAACGGAGCGCACGCCAGGACCGACCAGGACGCACAGCGGACCGCGAACAGCCCCTTGAGCCAGCGTCAACACCCCGCCGGCACCTCACAGCGGCACCGGCGAACGTCAACGGCATTGCCGGCCCGGGCGCTTTTTATTACACGGGGCGCATTCCGGCGGCTGATCGCCGCCGGCGCCCCGACCGTATAACTGGATCTTATACAAAATGCAAACCGGCTGAACCCCGGCCGGTTTGCACCGGGGCGACCGCCAGTGTTCATCACTGGTCGGTGCGGCCGCCCCTTTTTGTATAAGACGGAATTATACGGAATAAAAAGCGCTTTCCCGGGCCGGCAACATGAGAGGGGAATACCCCTCTCAAACTCTCCCCCTTGCAGGGGGCCAGCCCCCCGCACCCCCCGGCAGCGTTTCGCCGCTGCACCACGACCAGCGCCCGGCGCTGGACCCGTTGAAACACCACGCCAAAAACAGCATGACCAGCTCGCAAACATCGCCACCCAGGCCTCAATCCACACAGCGGCCCGTTACAACACCTGGCACAAGACCACACGCGCCCGGGTGGATCTTCAGGCGCGAAAGTCAATGCCGCAGACGCGAACTCCAAGCACAGACAAAAGCCACGGCGATACACAAAGCACAAGGACGACCTTGACGCCGGCCAACTCGGGGCGCCTCCACGGCTCGTTCCTCGCACGCTCCGGCGCCGCCAGACCGTCTGGCAGCACGAACGCGAAACCGTGTTGCCGGCAGAACTTCCGGACAACCAGCTGCAGGCACGCCAAGACGCTGGCGCTTGTGTCTGTTTCTGTGCCCACCCCTTACGACACCGGCGTCAGAGCGACCGAGCCCACAATCCCACCCATGTTTGTTTATGTGCAAGGACAAAACTGGCGAGCGGTTGCGATCAGACGGAGAGCGCCGCCAACAACGACGAGCCGGCGCAGGGCACGCCAGCCCGTCAAGCCCCGACGGAGGACGTCGTGGTTTCAAGTTGAACTTATATTGATAAACGCCGGCGCCGGATAGCCCCAGGCCCGCGACGACGGCGAGCGCGAATCCGCACACAGAGCCGCTCAGAGCCACGAAAAAGCCGACCAGGCACTTACAACACCCCCAGACGCCGTTTCAGGCGCCCGCAGCCGCCAGCGGCGGCAAGGGAGGTTCTGGACGCCGGCAGATGTACTATGCTTGCAGTTGCGCTTGTTCCTGTGGCCGCGTTTGTCCCACCCATTACGACCGCGGCGCCGAGGCGAACCTGGAACAGCCCATCCCGTGTCTTGTTCCTGGAGTGTGCCGGCAGCTGCAGCTGCGCGTGTCCCATTCGTGCACCGGTGCCCGGGCCCACGATTGACGCTGGCTCTTGGCCGGCGTCCCGACCGGGCGTTTCCATTGCCACCGGCTTGCGCCAAATGTCTTCACGTCCGCGCCGGCGAACTTGCGGAGGTGCAATGTTTGAGCTTTGCAAGAGCACAACCCGCCCCTCACCCCGCCAGCGCTCCCATTCTCGCCTGGACCCTTCCAAGGTCCTGCACTCCGTCGGAGCTACAGCCGGCACCCGTCCTACCGCCGACGCTCAAGCCGGCGGACAGACTAGCCGCCTCAACCTCCATTTTCGCCTTCTTTCTGTCTGTCAGAGCAGCGGACACGCTATCAAAACGTGCAATTTGCACGTTTTCGGGGTATTTCCGACGCAGCTGGATCAGACGTGGATACCGCAGGACCAGCAAGACGCCGGGACAACCATGGCAAAATCACCTCACGCCGTACCGCCAGCCAGCTTTCGCGTTACCCCTGCCGGCGCCTCCACGGCTCGTCCCTCGCACGCTCCGGCGCCGCCATACCACCCAGCAATGCAAACGCGACGCCATGTTACCCACAGGAATCCCGGACGACCAGCAGGAGGCACGCCAAGACGCCGGCAGATCGCCCAGCCCAACAGCGGGCGGCCCTGTGCTTCACCCTCGCCCTCGCTTCGCTCGACCTCGGCCTCTGCTTGGGCCGCCCAAGCGCGCAGACTGCCGCAACCGGCAGTCTGCGCCAACGTCAACACCTGCTGCCGCCGCAGAGCGTCCAGGTATTCCGCACACCGGCGGCGGCATAGACGGACGACGACAATACGCCGCTAAAGGCCGCCATGCTGCCGCCAGATTGCCGCCAGATTGCCGCTGCCCCCTGGGGCGCTCATGCACTTTCCCCCATGCCGTAATTTTGGTCCGCGCCACCAGAGTAAATTCATCCTCAAGATAACTTTTCACGCCGCACACACGACGCCCCTTGTTGGCAATACGCTGAAATATGCCGCTATATTCCACCAGACCGCGACTGCATGCCGCAAAATCGCCGTCATAATGCCGCAATGTTGAGGTGCCGGGGCTAGGTACTACGACGCCTGGTCATGGGCGCGGCGCGCACCGTGCCAGCGCGCCAGACTCCAGAAAAGTCGTCCTCACGGCCTTTCTTATGGAAGTCGCGCCCCCGAAACTGGAAAACTACCAATTTCGCGCCGACACATAACTGGATCCCCTGCGCCGAGGGCATCGAGATTGGCAGCAGGTCAGCACGCGGATACCCGCATACGTCAGCCCACAGAACGACGCCACAGGAGGCTCCCAAAGGGTTTAAATCGACTCTTTAGGTGTCATAGAACCTTGCAGATCGACATCCCGGGGCGCCCGTTAGGGCGCCTTCGCCGCCGCGTTGGACGGACTGCAAGGCCTGTTTTGGCCCCTCTTGCGGATGTAGTACAGTGGAAGAAGAAGCGGCCGAGCGGCGCTGGCACGCCCCCGGCCCGGCCCATGACACGAGGACTCATGGACATCCCGCAGCTTATCACCGTCCACTGCACCCACAAATTCAGACTCTCCCACGTCGCCGGCCCCGCACACGCGGGGATAGGACCGATCTTAGGCACGTCGGCAGGGGCGCACATCACAGGCGCAGTGGCATAACGACCGCCCCGGCTGGTAACAGCAAGCTGGCCAAAGGCGGCTCAGGGACGGCGGTGTCGAGACAGATGCGGTGGCGGCATCCAGTTGTTGAGTGAACTTTGCACAACGTGAGGGAGTTTGGAGGGCGCAGAATGGCGGAAGAGATCACCGCACTATGGCAGGAAGCAGAACAGCATCTGAGGGCCTTCGAGCAGTTGGCCCGGCGGACGGTCGAAGAGGCCTGGCTGGCGGGAGATGCGTTGCTGCGGATCAGGCAGCAGTTGCCGCATGGGACCTGGCTGCCGTCACTCAGAGAGCGGGGCATCGCCTACACAACCGCAAACCGCTTTATCCGGCTACGCCAGCAGTACCCGCAAATTAACCAAGTTGGTGAGTTTGGCAGTGTGTCGGCGGCCCTGACCGGAGGGCGGACGGTCCGACCCCGGAGGGAGGTCAGTCGCTATCTGATGACCCTCGATGATCTTTGGGATTGGGAGCGTTGGGGGCCGTCGGCCATAGCCCGGCGGTTCATGGAAGCGGACGAAATCAATGCGTTCGGTTCGGCCATTGAGGGCGCGGTCAGGCAGTACATTGAAGAGAGCGAGACCCGCGAGGAACTGTTCAACGCGTTAACCTGGTTCCGGTTGGCCCTGTCGTGCCAGGTGGATTTCGGTCCCTACGAGAACGACCCCGGCGCGAGGGCTGAAACGGGCAGGCGGGATGGGGCATACCGGGATGGGAATTTCTACTGGGTCGGGGATTTCGACGATTTTTTGCGCCTGACCGACACCCACGTGGCCAGACTCCCCCAGAACCCGTAGGGAGACAGCCCCCCATTTGAAAATTCAGCTCCCCATGCCATCCTTGAAAAAGTCCGAATTAACGCCAACACATAATCTGGCTCCACCCGATCCCAAACCGCAATCGAAAACGGCAAGCGCCCTGAATATCCCGCAGAAACGCCGCCAGACACAGCGCACGCAGCAACAGCGTTGCTATGTTTAGGCAACGCGTGTTGCGCCTTGGAACATAGTGTTGCAACATTAAAGGTCCCAGTGTCTTCCAGGATACGGGGCACCCACGAGGGACGCATTGCGGTATAAAGAAGAATCGACATGACCCAGCAGATAACGGAGCTGCCGGCGCTCTGGCAGGAAGCCGAGCAGCACTTACGGACATTCGAACAGTTAGCGCGGCGCACGGTCGAGGAGGCCTGGCTGGCAGGTGATGCGCTGCTCAGAATTAAGCAACAACTGCCGCACGGCGCTTGGACGCCGGCTCTGGAAGAGCGGAGGATATCCACCCAACTGGCTCGGAGACTGATACGGTTAAGGCGGAAATACCCTCAAATCGTTCAAATTGAACGTTTTGATAGCGTGTCCGCTGCTCTGACAGACAGAAAAAAGGCCAAGCCTGAGCCAGCAGAACAGCCCAAACTGATAGAGAACCCTGAATCCGCCGGGCATACAGGCCTCGCCGATTTCGTCGAGCCGGCAGAGGAGAATGAGCCCGACAAGCTTGCAGAGCCAACTGCTTTCGCAAAACCGATTGAGGAGCCGGGGCCCCCCGAGAATAAGGAGGCAATCGATTCCGAAGATCCGGTTGAGGGCCCGTACCCAAACGCGGGCACGGGCCGGCTGCGGCGAATTGAGCAGATTTCGTCGGGACCTAGAGGTATTCCGAAAAAGCTCCCGCCGATGCGGCGGCGCCAGCTCCGGAGGCTAGGCCGTCGCCAGGCAGCAACCCGAACGCCGGCCCGGCCGTTTTTTGGGGTCTGGGTGGGTCCTGCAAAAGCGCCGGCCGGTCCTCAGCGCGTGGTGTGGTCGATTCCCCTTCCGAGTATTCGTTGGAAAGGGTTTTTGAACTTGAATTCACAAACAGTAGACGAAGCATGACTGCGCGTATTCACCATCATTTCAGTGCTGGCAATTCTGACACCGGCGGTACTATTGGCCAACGATGAGGTCTCCCTGGTGGGCTTAGCGGGGCTCTTTGAAGCCCTTTCAGGGAGAACAGACGGCCTCAAGAATAGGGCCGGGCGCTGGAATGGATGCCTCATACGCCTTTGATGTTCACCGTGTCCTCCCGCGGACCAGAAAAAGGTGTTCTCCGTGTTTCTCCGTGCCCTCCGTGGACAAAAAAGCATTTTCTGCGTGACTTCGTGAGCCCGGGAACAAGGGCTCGTTGTCAACCCTTTTGCCCTTGCCGTCGCTTCCACTTCCGGCGCCGTGCCCCTGTCTGCGCTCATTGTGCCCCACCCTGTTTGGCGCGTAAGTAGTCCATCACTTGCGCCGCAACCTCTCTGTTTGGTTTGGCCGGCGCTGTGGACGCTTCCGCCGCTTGCATTGCCGCGGCCGCCGTCGGATAGTTCCTGCCCCGCCCTGTCTCTTGCCCTTGCAGGGTGCGTACAACGAATGCCCACAGACCGGAACGCTCCAACGACACAACCGCCGCCCGCGTGCGATTGGCAAGCTCGCTGTTGATATAATCCCCGCGCCGCGTCAACCGCCATCTCCGCATTGCTCCCTCCTGGTGCTTGCCGACGCGGGCTGGTTGCCGCGTCGGCGCTCTTTCAGTTAAGCCGTGAGTCCCGCTCCAGGCCGTCGCCGTCTCAGCGATTGGCCTGTCTCACAGAAGCTCCCGCGTCCTCATGGCCTGTGCCTACCGCCCTCGATCAGGCCAATCAAAGGGTCGGCCTGTGAAAACTTCTGCAAACTGCCGCAATTGGTCTGCCGGTGCTCAAGCCCAAGTCTGGTTACTTCCTTCGTGAGATCCGCCTGTTGAGATTTCAATCTGCAAACGGCAGTGGTCGCTTGGCCCCCACTGGTCCGGCTCATTGAGCGCACGCACGGACACCGATTCCGCAAGCGATTTTGACGCAAAGACAAAGTCCAACTGTCGCTTGGCCGTTTTGGGTTCTTTGCGATTGGTGCGGTAAGTAGGGACGTTCCTGCTCTCCTGGGGTAGTTCCTCCGGCCAGGGACTTGCTTGTTGGCCGTTAGGCGCCCAAGGCCCGGCAATAGGCAGCCCTATGGCATCCATCCTGTCAAAAACTGTCTGATAGCGCCTTTTCCAATAAGGGCTGCCATGGTCTCCGTAGCCGTAGAGAATGTTTAGGTCTCCCGCTGCAATAATTCGATGATTTCGCTGACGCCCGATGAACGCGGACAAGTCCGAGACAAGGCGATGGGCCGATATGTCGGAGATGATCCAGCTGCTCTTGGTCGAAGCATGGGGGCGCGTCCATGGTGCGTACATCGATATCACAATCAACGGTTTGCCGCTCGCAGGCGTAACCCGAGCGGCAGCAAGCGTGCCGGCCTGGCTGACTGCGAAGTCACCTGAAACCGCTTTGGATATTGGTTTTGCCTCTATCCAGTCTACCCTCACCTCCTCAGAAAGTTTGACAACCGCCGCTCGCCAACCAAGACCCCCGCCCCCGCCGGCGGTGTTCCAGGGACCCGAGTCGACTTCGATGCGCTGGCTGACCCCTGATGGTGGCTCCGCCGCCTCTTGCAGGAGCGCAATATCTGCATCCATATCTAGCAAGCAGCGCCAAGGCTCGCATCGGTGGGCGATATTCCAGGAAATGATCTTCACAAACCCTCCTTTTCAGTACCGAGAAACCCAACCCGTCCTTTCTCTCCTTGGAACGTTCCCTGGAACACTTTTGAAACACCTTTTTACTCTGGTCGGGGGTACGTTCTAGGTTCGCCCCTTGTCCGCACCTGAACCGCCATCAGCCGTCTGTCAACCAGCACCGGTGTTAGTAGTCTGGCTATGGTACGATAAAGGCTATGAGCGAGGCAACTATCCGGCAAATACCTGACCTTCAAGCCCTGTTCGATCCTTCAATCAAGTTCGGTTCCTGGTCACAGGATAACACTTGGCTGCCGGACCTGATCGACGATAAAGGGATGTTCGAGGAAGCCTGGTTGGCGGGTGATGCGTTGCTCCGGATCAGGCAGCAGCTACCACATGGGGCGTGGCTATTAGCACGCAAAGAGCGGAGCATCGCCTACACGACCGCAAACCGCTTTATCCGGCAACGCCAGCAGTACCCGCAAATTAACCAACTTGGTGAATTTGGCACTGTGTCGGCGGTCCTGACCGGAGAACGGTTAGTCCCCATCTGGTGACCCTCGATGACCTATGGGCTTGGGAGCGGTGAGGACCGTCGTCCATTGCCCGGCGATTTATGGTGGGACGGTTGGATTTACGCGCCTCTCCTAATTGTAAACGAGGAGCCGATCTCGAGTCCCCTGGCGCAAACATTCCTACCGATCATACACCCACTCATATGCCTGTATCCCACCCACGGACGGCTTGGGCGTCACGAGAGCGCCGGAAAATCGCTGTTTTCCCTACAACGACAGTGATTAGCATCCAGCCGCTTAACCGCAATCAGTTCATAGAGCTGCTGACCACCGCTTCATCTTCTGACGACTGATCCTCCAATTACGCCCTTTGTAGCAAGTTCTTGGTGCTCCCAGTGCCAAGATTGGCAAGCGCAACCCTTTTACAGCAAATATCTATACTCCGGTTGACTGGCAAGCGCGTATCGGCAGAGATGGCGCGCAGCTGGGCTGTTAGGCGGTCGCCTATTTCTGCTGTTTGCATGAGATCGCCACTTTGTATTACAATGTAAAATATTGTTTTACAGCGTGTTACAAAAAAAAGGGGAGTGCGGTAAGACGGGTAAGAGCGCAGCCGAGGGGCCGGATCCCAACAAATGTCCTGCTTCAAGTTGAAACACAAGATATGCTACACCGCATAGCTGAAGATCATGACGTGAATTTGACTTGCTTTGCTGTTGGTGCCCTACTACAACGCCCCGGAACGAATGACTAAACGGGACGGAATGACTTCGATTGGAGTTCCCCCGTTCACTTCGTTCGTTACGACTTTTGGAGTTCTAAACAAGAAGGGGAGACATATGGCCGACAAGGCAATGACAAATATCAATTTGAGGATCGAACAGGAAACGAAAGATGCAGTGGCTCGCATTGCGAAAGATCACGACTTGACTATGTCTTACGTTGTGGGGAGCCTGATCAGGTTGTTTGTGTCCTGTTACGACAACCCTATCCTATGCACGAAGTCAGGGGGAGTCACAAGAGTTGATCTTCCAGTGCGCTTTGTCAATCCAAACGCATTCGACTTGTCCGATCAAGATCCATCCCTGATCCCAGTTCGTGATTAGAGCAGAAAGCAAGACCGCACTGTTGGCTAGGTGCGGTTTTTGTGCCTCATTTGAGGGTGTGCCGAAGCATCCCTATTCTACTCCAGGAGGGGGAGGGGTCATGTCTGCCCTAACCAACAACGGCTTTGCAGCTCCAGAAGACGCTTACATTCGAACGCGTAAGCAGTGGTCTAACGCCGTTGCGGAGTGGTACTTACCGCAGTGGCTGCAAATCGACAGTCTCGAGGAAGCGGACGCTGCTCGCGTTCTCCGTTTTTTCTGCACCAGTTTTCGCAACCAGAGAGGCCAGAAGGCCTACGTAAGCGACACCTACGGAACCTGGCTGCTTCTGGACGGAAGTTTATTAGCCTGCCAAGCCGTTATTCGGGCGATGATTGTAGCGGCCAGAAAAGAGGCGGCCAGCGAAATATATGAAAACATAATCGACGTTGCGTCGGTCGACAAGACGGCCTACGAGAATTACCTTGCTAACGACCTTACCCTTGCATCACACCATATCGTGCGCGTGGCACGTCAATTGTCACAGCAGCTCTTGGCGGGCGATGAGTGCGAAAACGTTGCGGCTGAGGACTTCGACCGGCGCAATGCGCATCCTGTCATACCGCTTGCGGACGGCGGAGGCTTGGACCTGACCACCGGTTTAACAATGTCACCTGAACAACTGTCCAGCCATTTGTACCTTTCTCGCGACTGGATTCTGCCCATGCTTGACCGCGCCATACTTTCTGCAAAGTCTGATGGGGCATGTGCTATGCGGACGGCGATTCGTGACAGGTTCGGCCAGACTCTCATTACACGGCTTGCCCGTCATGCGCTAGGGATTAGCAAGTCAATCGATGTGCTTGTCGCGCCTAAGAATTGGGGGAAAAGCACATTGATAACTCTGATGGAGCGTGCTTTTCCTGGAATGGTAGCCAGGGTGGAAGCTGGACGGGCACTTTCACCGGCGGGAGACCACTTCAGCGTTGTTACGTCTCTGCTATCTGAAAAGCTGTGGGTATTCATAGATGAAAGCGGCGGCAAGACTGACAAAATGATTCATGGTTCTATGCTCAAGACCTGGGTAGACGACATGGTGTCAGTTGAAAAGAAGTATGAAAACCGTGTTAGCAAGAGCAGGCTTGGCACTGCGATCTTTGTCGGCTATGACTATCCGAGTGTGGAAATGAGCGATCAAGGAATGCCGGAGCGTTTTCAATGGGTCTACCAAATGCCGGATAACCCCATGTCGCAGAAAGAGCGCGACCTACTTATGACTGAAGACGCCATAGCTTTCTTCAGACAATCGGTTATGAGCCGTGCTGTGGCTTTGTGGCAGCAAGGGAATATGGATGCAGCATGCCAGACACCTGAAACACGGGAAGCTATAGCTGAGTTCATTCTGAAGCGACAAAATCCGCTTGCCTCTGCGCTTATGGCAAGGTACGAGCTCGGCGACAAGAATGACTTCGTACCGTCTTCAGACATTATGGAACTTCTGGAAGAGGCTAGTGAAGACGGCAAGTCTTCGGGAAAATTGGTAGCTGACACAATGGCTTTGGCTTTCCACTCTCCGCAGGTTATTGCAATCAAAAAGAAAATTAAGGGTAAGAGTGTTCGAGGCTGGAGAGGTCTTCGCTTACGGACCACGGCGGAAGAAGAAAGTCTGAAAAACGATTGAAAAGTTTCATATTTACTGTCCCTACTGTCCCCCATATAGAAAAAGGGGACAGTAGGGACAGTTGGATCGAAACTTTTTTTCGTGAATTCCCTATTTTCACACTAAAAGCAGCGCAATTTACTTTGTCACGGATAGTTCGGTTCAGGCAGTAGGCGCATACAAGTAAGGGAAAGGATCATGTGGAAAGTGGATAGGGATCTGAGCGACGGATCCCTCTACTGGACGAACTTCTATGTCCAGTCAGATTTCTTTAGCGCCGATGGCAGTGTATTTGTCAATGAGGACGGGGGATTTACAGCCAAAGTATTTGTGGAAACAGACGGGGCAGAAAGTCACGTTCTTTTTGAGAGCGGACCGTTTGAGACTGTAGAGCAAGCGCAGAAGTGGTGCGATGACAAATGGAACGCCCCCGAAAACCTGCCTGTGCGGCTTCAGTATGCCCAGCTAGTCAACTTGTGGGAGATAAATCAATCGCTTGGGGAACTGCTAGAACTGACCAAGGCGCGGCGGTGGTAGGGTGGGGGCCCCTGCGCAAATTCGTTACTATGGGCGAGACCTTCGCGGTCTCCATTTGGTTTGTAGACTTTTCACAACGTGACGAGGTTTGGGGAATAGCCCAAACCGCTCTATCCAGCTACGCCAGCAGTATCCGCAAATTAACCAAGTTGGTGAATTTGACATTGTGTCTGCGGCCCTGACCTGAGGACGGTTAGTCGCTATCTGGTGACAATCGATGGTCTTTGGGATTGGGAGCGTTGGGGACCGTCTGCCATAGCCCGGCGGTTCTCCGTCTGAAAACACTCTATCGCTTCCTTTTTGTGGCCTGGGCATTGGGATCCCTTACGCCTTTTTCTGTCGTCCAAGGATAGGTTAACATCGTATCCCAATACATATCGTCAGGAGTGAAAGATGACTAAGCCTGCACTTTCCCGTCGACATTTCTTGCGATCGACCGCTAAAGTCGGAGTGGCGCTGACCTTGACGAATGCTGTGTGGCCTGCTCCTGCGCCTGCCCACGCTCAAGTCATCCCTCTGATCCCAATCCCGGAAGGCCTGGGAGTTCTACAATCACCTGTAGTGTATGAACATGTGGCCTCGGGCAAAGGTTCGTTGTGGGTCGCAGGCCGGTTTCTCAATGCTGCTCGAAACAACCTTGTATTCGAGAGCCTGCCCGGAAATCTGAGGCTCAAGTACCACTATGCCGGCGCCGAGTACAAGAGTTTGCCCGCGGCCCGCGGCCTCTGGGAGAGTGTGCCCGCGCCGGTGCGGGCCGCCGGTCCCGAAGCGGTGTGGAAATTCCATAAGGGCAAGGATTGGTCCCACATCGTGCCCCGCTCGGTGGGAGGCCCTGCGACGGCTGACAACGGCGTATGGTGGAGCTCGACGAAAAACAGGATTCTGGGAGCAAATGAAATGAGCGCGGCGGACTTGGCCGACGCTAGGGCTGCCCTGCGTTCCGAGGCGGTCAACGCTGCCCTGAGACAAACATTGAGTGGTATGGTCAAAGGCGCAATTCTCGGCGTAATCGTGGGGGCCTTCCTGGCCTGTCTGGAATGCGGTCTGGAGTACGCGGCAGGAAATATCACGTGGTCTCAGATGGTAGACAAGGTAGTGACAACAAGCATCTTTGCCGGTCTGGGTGGCTTGGTCATTACAGGCTTGATTATCGGAATTTCGCTGCTGTTTCCATTCATTATCCCGATCTTGACGCCGCTGATGTTTGCGCTTCAGATCGTTTCCCTGCTGTTTCTGGGGCGTCATCTGTTCAAGCTGGCCCAGGGTTGGTGGGAGGTGCTGGATGGCGCAGGCAAGCTGGCCGATTTCGCCGACATAGTCGGAAACGCGCAAAGCGCCTTGGGCAACGCCTACAACGAATTGAAAGACGAAGGCTTCAGTTCCGTCCTGAAATGGTTGGAAGCGCTGGCCAAGAGAGTAGGCGCGGACAACGTGTGGGAATGGATCGCAACCCGTACGCAATTTGTAATCGACAAAGCTGGTGAATTCACGGAGTCTGTAGCGGAATCGGATTTCCTTGCAGAATTTGACGCCGGGGATATTGGTGAGTCCGTCGCCCGCGTTGTTGCGACTGAATTCGAGGAAGCCATCTCAACAACGGAAGGGCTACTGCAAAGCATTGGCGAGTATCGAGAAAGCGCGTATCGCAGGGCTCGCAACGCCTACTCCACAGTCTGACCCTGCCTCCACAGTCTTGAAAAACAGCTCAACAAGATATCAGTTGAGGAGAAGCGACAATGCATAACATGCGTTTTGGACGCGTGGCGATCGCAGTAATTCTGACGTTATTCTTTGCAACCAGCTATGCGTCAGCACAGTCGGAGCCCCGGACCAGTGCCGCGGACTCCGAAGCATCCGTCCTCTTCCGCGTGCGCATCCAGAACACCTCCGCTGACAGCGACCCACCTGCTCTCTTCTCCCCAGGCGTCTGGGTTCTGCATAACGAGGACGGCCCATTCTTCACCAACGGCGAAGCCGACCGGGGGGAGGGGCTGGAAGCGCTGTCCGAAGACGGCGACCCGACCGCGTTGGCGGCAGCGCTGCGCGCAAGAGGGCTGACCGCGAGCGTCTTCAGCACACCGGTCTGCGCCGATAGCCCCAGGCTGTTGCAAGCTGGTGAATCCTACGAATTTGAACTGACCGCCTCGCCTGAAACGCCTTACCTGTCCTTCGCCGCCATGCTCGTACAATCCAATGATCTCTTCCTTGCTCCCGTCGAAAGCGGCATCCCCCTGTTCGATGAGAACGGCAAGCCCATCCTTTTACAGAATGTTACAGGAAAGTTGCTCTTATGGGACGCGGGCACCGAAACAAACGAAAAGCCGGGTGTCGGCCCTCATCAGGCGCCCCGCCAGTCAGACGCCAACGTGGGACCCGCAGATGATGTCGCGGCGGTACGTCCGGTCGATGATGGATTTGCATACCCGGAGATCGCCGGCCTAGTGAATGTCTACATCGTGCGGGTACCAATGATTGAGCGGGATCAAAGTCGGCAGCCAAGCCCCCCGCCCGACTATTCGATCGGGGAAGAGTTCCAGGTCGGAGACGTGCAATGGCAGGTACTCTCCGCGCAGAACCTTGGCCATGAGCTCAAAAACGACGGTGGCGACAACCGGACTACCGACGAACGTTTCATCCAGGTGCGTTTTCAATTCCTTAACGTAGGCAGCGATCCTGTGGAATTTGAAGCCATCGAAACTCTTCCTTTACACGATAGTCAGGGGCGTGAATATCGGCACTATCGCGTGCCGGGGATTCCCGCGCCTCACTACCCAAAAGAGTTCATGGAAGATGACGAGGAATGTTTCGGCAGGCGGTCGTTCGGGAGGTGGAGACCATTCACCCTCAAGCCCAACATCCTGACAACCTGCACGACCCTCTATGAAGTCAAAGTAGACGCAACAGATCTTGTGCTCGAAGCAGGTGGACTTGGATCAAGTGGAACGCAGGAAACAGTCAGCGTCGGCCTGAATCTGCCGCCGGTCCCGCCGAAATCCCTTGGTGACGTTGTTCGCGTCGGGGACGTACGCTGGCAAATCCTTTCCGCCGAGGATCGCGGCCATCTGCTGGAGGCCGGCGGCAAACGGGAGAAGACCAAGGACCGCTTCGTCGAATTGCGTTTTCAACTCACCAATAAGGGGAGCGCCGATCTGGATTTTCACGGCGCCTTACTGCGGGACAGTCAGGGCCGTGAGTATGAACGGGGGCGATTTGAGTTTATTGCGGAAAATGAGAGATGCACAGGCGGTATTCTGGGACCCTTCACCCTCAAACCCAATGCCATTACCACCTGCACAAGCATCTATGAAGTTTCGGCCAATGCGACAGGACTTGTCCTCATCGCAGACGACCTGGATGGCAGCGAAGGCGGCGCCGAGACAGTGGCCTTGGAACTGTCTGATGTTTTGCCGCTTCGCTTCAATCTTGTTAAAGAGGACGTTCAGGTTGGAGACGTGTGTTGGCGTGTACTCTCTGTCGAAGAGTTGGGCCGGGAACTCAGCAACGACGAAGGCGATTCCGTCACCACGCAGGGCCGATTCGTACAGACGAAATTCCGTCTGCTGAATCTGAGCAGCGGGCCGCTGAAATATGACGGAACTGCATTGGTCGATAGCCGTCGCCGGAGATACAGTCACTTCGGCGAATACCTGGAGTTCATCGACGATGACGTCGAATGTCCGCCCTCCCGCCTCCCGCCCGGCCCCTACTCGCTTAAGCCCAACACGCCCACGGTCTGCACGTCGATCCACGAAGTGGCCGAAGACGCGAAGAACCTTATCTTGTTGTCGACTGATTTGGAAGGATATGAAGCCGGCTCGATCCTCCTTCCCGACCTTGAAACTTCCGCTCCTGCCCCCACTTCAGTGCTTCCCGGAACCTATGAGGTAGGCAAAGAGATCGCGCCCGGCGTCTATCGTGGAGAAGTTTCGGAGGGCTCTTTCTGCAAATGGGCGCGGTTGAGCGCTCTGAACCAGGACCCCGAAAACATCATCGCGATGGGTCTGCATGAAGGGCCCTTCTATGTGGAACTGCAGAGTGGCGACTTTGCCTTTACGACAGAATGTGAGCTGGCGCCAATTGCGCATCTTGCGCCGCGCGATCCGTTTCTGACTTTGGTCCCCCCCGGCATGTATGTGGTAGGCCTGGACATCGGCCCAGGCGAGTACAAAGGAAAACCCCGGGAAGACCTGTTCTGCTTCTGGCAGCGGCTGAGCAATCTCAGAGGCGGAGATGACAGTACAATTGCTTGGGACTTACCCGGAGAAGAATTCTTCGTCGAAGTAGCGCCAACCGATTTCGCGGTCGAGTTCCACTGCCCTGTGGAGAAAGTAGAGTAATCGCAATATCCGATGCCGGCGCTCTTGGCTATTCCCAGCCCGGCTCCCGAAATTCCGACCGCACAAGAGGCGTCTTAAGGCATTTTTCTGGCCCTTACTGTTCCTCTTGCCGCGACTGTCTGGCAGCTCACGCCACTGGGCGCCCGTGCCCAGAATCCAGTGGACTGCCTCAACGAAACAGCGACACTTCTCCTCTTGCCCCTCACAGGCTCGAGGGTGTCTTTATCCTCGTAGATGGCTAGCCGGTACCATCGTCTTGGATGTAGGACTGCAGCACGCTCTCAAACATGGGGCCCGGCTGCCATCACACAAAGAGCGGGGCATCGCCTACACGACCGCAACCCGCTTTATCCGGCTACGCCAGCACTGCTGGCCAAATTAACCATATTGGTGATTTTGGCAATATGTCTGCGGCCCTGACCAGAGAGCGGACGGCCCGACCCCGGTGGGTGGCCAGTCCCTATCTGGTGACACTTCTTGAATTTTGCGGTTAAACCACAGAAGCACAGATCATTTCGTCCGACCACGATTGACCCTTGAGGCACATTACCTGCCGAGGAGATCGCCTGTTATGGTTCAGTTTCGCCAGATGACGCCGGGTGGACAAGCAGCATCAAACGCCCGCTTATCTGGAATACACGGACTCATTCCAGGAGAACATATCGTCGCGAAAACCGCTGGTCTCTACCGCTTTCTGACCCGGGGTCCAACACGCGTTTCACTGCGTGCTGGAATGATAGAGGTATCGGAACCTTCAAGCGACGTAACGGAGATTCCCATCGGCTCTGTCGACGCACTCTCGGTTCATCGATCATGGTTTCGAAGCCGGTTGACGATCCGTTTAGGCGATGGAACAGAGCGCTCGATCGGCGGTCTTGATGAGCGGGATGCCAGACGAATCCGCGATGCAGCGTATATAGAGGCTGCTCGCTTGGCATCGGCACTGCGTCGGCGCCTCATGCCACTTGACAGGCGACTGCACGAGTTCCAAAGTGGCGACTTCTATGTTCGACACTCCGATATCGGTGAATTCCACGCCGCGCTCATGCCGGTGATAGGGCAGTGCCGTGGTCTCGTTCAGAAATATTTGGATCGTGGGGCGTGGCAGGCGCATAGTCGGCTTGCCCCGTTCGAAACTGCTGGGAAACTGGAAGCAGCGCGAGAGCGAGCGAATGAACGCTTCATTGCCGCCAGTATCCCAAAGGTCCATGGAGCGACGTCCCCTTATCCTATGTCGGATGAACAGGCTGAGGCAGTCGCTACTGATGAGGACGTAACGCTTGTGCTCGCGGGCGCGGGGACGGGCAAGACCAGGATTGTTGTTAGCAAAGTCGCCCATCTCGTTCAGAACGAGGCTGTCCAGCCGCAAGAGATTCTTGTACTGGCATTCAACAGGATGGCGGCTGAGAACATTCGTGATCGGCTTAGGGGCGACCTCATCACGACAAAGGTCACTGTCACTACTTTCCACGCTTTCGGCCGTAGCGTCATTGCACGAGCGGAAGATCGTGCGCCAGCCATCTCGAATTTGGCAAGAGATGACAATAAGCTAACTAAAGAAATCGATGGCATCATAAAAGAGATCCTCCAGGACGACCGCAAATCGCGCACCTTGATTGACTTCGTCGCTAACCATCTTACGCCCTATCGGCCAGCTTACGACTTCGATACGCCCGCTGAGTACAAGAAATACATCCGCAACGCCGAGCGGCGAACGCTTTCGGGGGATTTGGTCAAGAGCTTGGAGGAGTTGGCGATCGCGAACTTTCTGACGGAAAAAGGCATCGAGTATGAGTATGAAAAGCCATACGAAGTGTCGACCGCCACAAAGGGATACGGTCAGTACCGGCCGGACTTCTTCCTCCCGTGCCATAATATCTGGATTGAGCATTTCGCTTTGGACAAGTCGGGTCATCCGCCAAAGGGCTGGCCTTCTTATCTTGAAGGTGTAGAGTGGAAGAGGCGCACTCACGAAAAACACGGCACGCGTCTCATCGAAACAAATAGCTGGCAACGCGAAAAGGGAGTTCTACTGGAGACGTTGCAAGCGAAACTCGAAGAAGCGGGAGTGGAGTTCAACCCAATCCCGCATGAGGAGTTAGTCAAGAAACTGGCGCAACACCGGATTTCAAGGTTAGCCGGCCTCTTGAAGACGTTCCTGAACCATGTCAAAACGAACGGTCTGACACTCGACGAACTACGCAGCCGCGTACGAGGCGACCAGCGGCGCAATGAGTGCTTCCTTCTTGTTTTCGAACAGGTTCATGAGCGATATGGACGAATGCTTGCGGACAAAAAGGAGCTCGACTTCCATGATCTCATCAACTGTGCCGCAGCTCACATTCGAGAAGGCAGATGGACACATTCTTATCGGTATGTGTTGGTGGATGAGTTCCAGGACATTTCGGCCGGCCGGATGGCATTGCTTCAGAGTCTCAGACGCCGGAATGTAGCGTACTTTCTGGTGGGAGACGACTGGCAATCGATCAATCGCTTCGCGGGAAGCGACGTGGGCCTGCTGCGAGATTGCGGCGACTACCTCGGCCACGTAAAGAGGCGAATACTAAGCCAGACTTTTCGCTTTGGAGACCGCATCGGCGGCCCATCTACTGCATTCGTGCGCCGCAATCCTGAACAGACACAACGGACGCTGGGGCCTAAATCTGGGAACGGTGTCAATGATCATGGAATCTGCGTTGTCGCCGATGGCGATCCTGGGCACGCTATGCAGGACATCAACACTAAGACAGGGGGTGAGACTTCCGCGGTGCTCGTGTTAGGGCGCTACAACGACAGCAAGAACGGTCTCCCTGGGAAGTGGAAGAACTGTTTCAGCACTGTCCATAAAGCAAAGGGATTGGAAGAAGACTACGTCGTAGTGCTTGACCTAAAGGATGATCGTAGAGGGTTTCCGTCTCAGATTGAAGACGATCCGTTGCTGGAGCTCGTTCTGCCCTCTGTCGGTAAAGGTGCCTACCCATTCGCAGAAGAGAGGCGCCTTTTCTACGTAGCGATGACGCGCGCGCGGCGGGGTGTCTATCTGCTCACAGACCCCGAGCGGCCATCGGCGTTTGTCCTTGAGTTGCTCCGCGACTCCGGTGATCTACAGATAATAGGCGAGTTTCCTTCGACAAGTCCTTCGTGTCCGCGTTGTCTCAGCGGACATTTGGTTCCCTCCAAGAGCCGCAAGAATCTTCGCTGCTCCAATTATCCCTATTGTCGGCATCTCGCGCCCCGCTGTCCCGTGTGTGGGGTCGGATATGCAGTGGTGAAGGATTGGTTAACGTCTAGGTGTACAAACCCTGCATGTAGTCATAATCCGATGGTCTGCCCCGAATGTCATATCGGCGTCCTGGAACAGAAATACGCCAAGTTCGGCCCTTTCTTGGGTTGCAGCGAGTTCAAGTCGGTGCCACCCTGCTTCTACACAAAAGATGGCCTATTAGCAACCATGGTCGACGGAGGCATTCCGGGCCAGTAATGTAGGCGGTGTTTTTTATGGGTGAGGTCTTAGCCGCCAAACTGATTGCGGTGCCGCAACTTTGTGACTGCAGGAGCGGTCGGGCAGTGTGCAGGCCGGGCATGTGGCGCTTCGCGCTGGAGCGTACCGAGTCCACTGCCGCCATAGCCACGAGTCCCTCCCCCGGAGTGGAAGCCCAGCCGTGACCCAGGCCTACACGTCCGGCGCAGTGCCCAATTTGGTTATGGGTGGGGCCTGCAGCACGCTCTCAAGCATGGGGCTTGGCTGCCGTCACGCAAAGAGCGGGGCATCGCCTACACGATCGCAAACTGCTTCATCCGGCTACGTCAGCAGTACCCTGAAATTAACCAAGTTGGTGATTTTGTCAGTGTGTCGGCGGTCCTGACCAGAGGGCAGTCAGTCCTTGTCTGGTGACCCTCAGTAACATTCCCATCTGGTCAGCGGGCGAATTTGTCAGAGCGTATGCCGTACAGGGCGCAGGGCGAGGAAAACTGTGAAAGCGAACATGGCCGCCTTGACCTTGCTCTTCCTGATTCTGCTCTCCTGCACACCCTACGGACATCTGGGCAGCTATGGCTGGTAGCGAGATAGCTGCTGGGCCCCGGGTACGGGACTCAGCCGAAAAACAAGGACATGAGCCCGATCAGGACTATAGCTGCGATTTGGAGGACGAACGCAATGACGCCTAGGTAGATTGCGATGACCAGAATATTCCAGAACCAGATCGGTAGCGGAATGGGTTTGGTAAAAGGTCATTGACGAGGCTTTTGATCGTTGTGGGTTGACTTGGTAGTCTCTCGGGATTCGGAACTGCAACATGGGCAAGCCGACCGACCGACTTCGTGTTCTGGACCTGGCGACCGGGTCCGAACTCTCCCGCACGGACGCACTCTGGCGAAATCTGGATTTTGTCGGAGTTGAGTTCAGCGGTCCGCGGTGTCTGCGATCGGCCGATTGGCGTTCAGAGCCATTTCCGGTGGCCGTCTACAGTTCCGCGCTCGGCACAGGTTGGCGCTGGCCGGCGGCGACGCTGATTCTTTGTGGCTGGCTGCCGTCAGCAGCGCAGGGCGACCGCTACGAATTGCAAGGCAACCAGGTACTCCTCCAGCTACCCCTAAGCGATTTCAGGCGCTCTACGGGCTTCCTGTACGGTCAATTTTGAGCAATCGGGGTGAAAATGGACAAAAGCATCGGATTCGGGTATTTTCGCCCGGATTCACCGGTCGTCTGCTCGATAGCCTTTGCCTATGACATTCGGCATTGCGCTATTGTTTTCTCTGAAGTTCAGATAAGGTGGGCGAGAGGGCTGCAGACGGGTGACTGTTCAAAGGGCGTGATTTTGCGTACAATCTTCGAGGAAGAACGGGCATATTGGTCAACGTTAAACTGGGGTTTTTCGACGACGGGCGACGCTGGTCAATGAGTGAGTGGCAATGACGACTTTTGGCAGGGTACCGCGGCGCGACACACATGACCGCAGAGAGCGCCGCTGGCATGGACGCCCAGCCCCCCAGAGGCGCGCGCCGAGATTGAGTCGGTTGAAGAAAGCCTCGCCGCGCTTCCTGGGCTGGAGGAAATGCGTGACTGTTTTCAGGATGTGGGCCTCGAGGAACGTCTGTGGGAGCAGAGCCTGCTCGTGCGTCTCGTGGAAGAGATTCTCGAGGGCGGCCGCGAAGCGTTCGAGACGCGGCGGCGGAAGTATGGTTTCTGAATGATGAACAGAACGGAACTGCTCCAACTCATCGCCAACTGGGAGAACTCGCGCGTCGAATTCAAGCGTGACAACTGTCACCCGGATGAGCTCGCCAAGGAGATATCCGCACTGTTGAACCTCGAGGGCGGCGTCATTTTGCTCGGGGTGGAAGATGAAGGGTCTGTCTCCGGCCTGACCAGAAGCCGTGGAGATGCGGAGACGTGGGTGATGAACATCGCTCGCCAGAATCTCCAGCCTGCCATCATTCCCGTCTGGACCTGCATGGAAATTGAGGTTGGCAAAAATATAGGTGTCATCGAGCTTGCCGCCGACAGCCCGGGAAAGCCCTACAAGGCAAGACGAGGCAGAGCCTGGGTAACGTACATCCGCGCCGGCAGCACCTCCCGGGAGGCGACACGCGAGGAGGAGGGACGGCTCTATCAGGCCGCCCGCTTGGTCCGATACGAGATTGAACCAGTGCCGGACACCGGGCTGGAAGCTCTCGATATGGACCGAGTCGAGAACTACTACCAGGACGTCTTGAAGCGCTCACTGCCGGCCCGGGCGGACCTCGAGAGCAGGCAGAGACTCCTGCTGAACTCGGACCTGCTGATTGAAGCAGGAGCTGGCATTGGTGCATCGGTCGCGGGGCTCCTGCTGTTCGGCAAGAATCCGAACCGCCGTCTTCCGCAGGCCGGCGTGACTGCGGTGGCGTTTCCCGGTCTTGAAAAGGAGTACAATACGGTCGATGAAGAGCGGATTCGAGGACCTCTGACGCCGCGAGTTTCGGAGGATGGTGATGTAGTGGAAAGGGGCGTGATCGACCGCACGGTGGACTTCATCAAGCGCAACATGGGAAGCGTCGCGTACCTCGACGGAGGTCGTCGAATCCACAAGAAGTCCTTCCCCCTTGACGCGGTGCGAGAGGCGGTAGTGAACGCGGTGGTGCATCGTGACTACGCGCGCGAGGGGACCGACATCGAGGTCTCGCTATACCGGGACCGCTTCGAAGTGATTTCGCCGGGTCGCCTTCCAAACGGTGTTACGGTGGAGAAGATGAAAGAGGGCGTGGTTCGTTTGGCCCGCAACGAACTGCTCAAGGAAATCCTCCGCGACTACCGCTACGTAGAGCACTACGGAATGGGAGTCCGCAACCGCATCATCAACTCAATGCGGCGCCACAATGACACGGAGCCGGACTTGGTGGAGGGAGATGATCGCTTCATGGTTCGGCTGTGGAAGGCGCCCCGACAGTGATGACGGGGCAATCTGACGGATACGACGCCGCATCGGTCAGATCAGCTGCAACGAAGTCCCGCCTGACGGCGGCCGCTAAGCCCGGACCTGCTACCGTCCCCAACCCCCAGCCATAGGCGCCGACCGCCCTGAAACGCCGTAGCTTCCGACCTGCGCAGGCCTTCATCAACCCCCACTACGAGATCGACCTCAGCCGCGGCGACATCTTCCCCCTCGCCCCTAACCTGAACGCCATATTCGAACTTCTCTGAACCATACTCCTATCGTTTATTTTGACTTCTCACACGCCGGGCTTTCCATTCAAGTAGAGGCTGGTCCTGGATTCTTTCCTGCATCGCAGGGTCTGAGGTCAGGAGCGTCGCATCGATTTTCCCTTCTTCAAGCAAGAGGTCCAGGAAAGCCAATTCCGACCTGTTGAAGGGCAGCAGATTGGACAGTTCCGTCTGACACTCTTCGACAAGAGCCTTGCCGTAGCTGGTCGCTTCAAGACCCCGGATGCCGTCAAGACGTAGAGAAGGTACGAGTTGACTGGCTAGTTCAGTCGGATCAAACGCCGCGTCTTCTATCGAAACTGTGCGCCAGTCTTTCCGGGCCATCGCACCGTAGACGACAAATGCGGTTCTGAGCCTTACAAGATCGAGCCCGTCAATGGCAAAGACCAGACGGCTATCGAACAGGTCTCTGGCCCGCCGCCGGGCCAACAACGCTGTGAGCTTCCCCGCAGCCAGTTCATGAATATCCACCACCGGTATATCGGATACTCGCCAGCTGCTAAGAGGACGGGAATCCATCATGGCGACAGGCCACAGAGGCACGCGATACATGTAGTTGATATCAACATCGATCCTGCCGCTCTGTCCTGAAGCCGCCGCATAGCGAAGCGACCATTTTCCTCCCGCGTGCTCCTGGGGAATACGCCTGATGCTGAAATCTTCTCGGCTGAAGACCGCCTGTATTGCCTCCTCAAGCCTGGGGCGTTCCTCCAGCATCGCCTCTCTGCTTTCGTTGCCCACATAGTTCAGGTCGATATCGACAGACAACCTCGGCACATCGAACACGAAGAGATTTAATGCAGTCCCGCCTTTGAGTGCGAGCTTTCCCTTCAAAAATGGATGACTGCACATGACGTCAAGCAGTCCCAGTAGATGGATCGCCTTCTCAAGCATGTCCGATCGGAATCCCGTCGCCACTGCATCTGCGGCTAGCCTCTCGGCTGAGACCCTCATCTCATCTCCTCCCAGGACCGTTCGACCACCTCTGTCGGGACGACCAGGTTCCATGCGGCGACGAAGGTCCCGTTCCCACCGCTTCTCCGGTCGGTGTAGTGGGGTTGCCGGGGACGTTCCTTTCGTAGTTCCGAGATGTGGCGTGCCTCGACCATCAATGCTTCGCGATGCTGGTCCAGATAAAAGCCCACTTTCGCAGCTGTGGTCGCATTTCCAAGCAGAAGAACGTACTCCACGATCCTGTCAAGGTTGAAGAACTCTATCGACTCCAGAGAACGCCATACTTCCTCCCAGCCTCCGGCTAACAGCGGGCGGTCCAGAACATCCACGAAAGTTCGTTCAAGACTGGTTACCCGCAAAGACAGTCCGGCGCGCTCCATCGTCAACACACCGAAGTTCTCCTCGCCCGAACGCACAAGCGCCTCCGGAAATCGGGTCCCCCGGTAGACTTGGGAGCGGAACGTAAACGTATCCAGCGGACGCGACGACAGATATGTGAACTGTCGCCAGACTGAGTATGCTCGCCCATGGAACTCCAGCGCCGTGTGGTGAGATAGGACGGAGTCCGGCGTAAGCTTGGAAGCTACCAGGTAGGGGTCTATCGGATAGGTGTCGCCGTCGGCGTCCGGCGGAATCACGGCGAACAGTCCGCGTCGAATACGGACCAGCCGTCCAGTCCTGGTGTGATATGCAACCAAAGATTCCTGCATCCGGTCACCGACTCGGCCACTGGAGCTGAGATGTTCAGCCAATTCCTCGCCCCTGAACACCGGATGCCGGCGGAAAAACGCGTCGTGTTTCATTGTTGCTACTGCTTCTTCTCTGTTGATCTACATGGATTTCAACGATCTGTCTCACCGACAACTGACTGTCACGCAACTGCAGCAATTGACTTGACACCCCAACGATAAACACATAATTATATTACGGGTTATATGTTCTACAATCAAGTAAGGCGGGCCCAGCACACAGACCAGCCCCAACACCGGCGGCTGTCGCCCGCCGAAGGGAGACCGGCGCGTCCATGCTGCACAGGATAGCACACGCCCCAAGCCGACGACGTAGAGGGCCTATCCGCCGTCCGCGCACCCCATGGCGCCGGTGGCGCTCGTTCCGGGTTGGGACCACTGGTCGGCCAGGGACCGAAATTCACGGCGCTGGCAGAGGGCGCACAATAGAGGCGCAGTGACAAAATGACCGCCCCTTGAAGGTTTCACACCGGGCGCCCATGAAGGCGCTCAGAAGAGGATCAGGGGACTATTATGGCAAAAGACAGGGCGGATACGAGCGCTAGCTGGACGAATCGGAGCAAGGAGAAAGCACGCGAAGTCTGGATCGCCTAAGGATAACAGAGACAGCAGCCAGCCCCGTGTCTGTGTGCGGATGTTGCCGCGACGCGAGATTTGAGGTGCCGATAACTCACACATTGAAGTCGACAATGCATGGTTTTTCGTGTAGCCAATTGAAACCCTCACCATAAACAAGAATTACTTCATGTCCACATACAAACCACGATACCAAAATCCGGCCACGACAAACGATAAAAACGTACATGACGCGGACCGCATCGGCAGCCAAAGTCTCCGGCCACTCGCCGGGGTATCTGGCCTGGACATCCCACCCTGTCAACGCAGACAGATCAGTCCAGACGGGCCAATTTCCCGGCAGCCGATTACGCCGGACGTTCAGATGCTTCCCCTTCTTACCTGGCGCACAGTTCCGGTGACCGGCATCGCGCAGGCGCTTGGCGCCCTGCTGCAGTTTCCGCCCTGATCCGCATTTTGCACCCTCGGACAGATGTGCTATACTGATATTCTAACCGCATAAAGATGACCCGGCGCGACGGCAATCGCCCGGGTCCGGACCACGAGAGTTAGGCTCATGGCCACCGCGATTGTACCCCAACCCGTATTCCAATTTCAAAGCGGCGTCGCGCCTCGGGCATCCGGCCCGGGGTTTTTGCGCGCCCAGCACCCACAGGAGGCACCATGACAGACCGGTTTTACGGCCCCAACTACCGCGTCGCCCGGGGGGAAGCTTTCGCCCGTTCCGGGGGTACCTGCCAGGGATGCGGTATGGCGCAGGCGACCGAGGCGCACCATTGGACTTACGTACCCGATGAGGAGGTGACGAGCGACCATCTTATTGCCGTTTGCGGCGTGTGCCATCTGCTATTCACGACATTGCGGCGCCAGCTGAGGCGGGGCGCCGACCGTTTCGAACTTCACAGCCGAATCGAGGAGGCAATCGCATCATGCAGTACAGAATCACAGTCAGCGGGGTTAGCTCGATCATCCACCACAACGGGGCAGCCGGGCTTGACACCCGCAGTCCTGTCAGCCGTGAGATCGCAACGATCGCGGCCAAGCGCGGCGGCAATCGCACCGAAGCCGACGACGACCGGCTTCGAGAGCTCGAAACCCAACGCTCTCTTTGGCTCGACGAGAGCGGAACGCCTACGATCCCGGCAACAGCTATCCGCGCAACGATCGAAAGCGGAGCCCGCAAGCGAAAGCAAGGGCCGCAAGTCAGGGGCGGGTTGCTGGTGCTGAGCACCGTTTTCGATTATGACACAGAGAAGTACGGCACCAGTATTGGGGAGCTTGGCCGCTCGACGCAGTACACCGTTCCGGTTGTCGTGCAACGCAGCAGGATTCTACGGACGCGGGCGAAGTTTGATACGCCCTGGTCCTGCACGTTTGAAGTGGTTGTGGATGATGAGCAGATCGACCAAGACCATCTGCTTGAGTGGTTGGACATTGCCGGCCGCCAAGTTGGGCTCGGGGACTGGCGTCCAGAGAAAAGCGGTATGTTCGGTCGGTTCAATAAACCGAATATCAAAAAAGCCGAATAGGCCAAGGTACGGCATGGTATGGCATAGCAGGGCATAAAAATCGAGGCCTGGCTGGGCGTGGTTTGGCAAGGCAGGGTTTGAGTAGTAGAGCGAAACGCTCCGGGCATGGCTTGGCACGGCGGGGCAGGGTTCGGCTCGGCTTGTTGTGGTAAGGCATGGCAGGGCCCGGCTAGGGAAGTACCGAGAGCGGCAGGCGACGATGTCTGCCGCTCTCTTTATGCAGAACTCAAGGTGCATCCACAGGTCGACCGGCCAAAAATGAAACTTGAGTGGCTGAGAAAAATTGCCGGTCCCTCGTAAATCGACGAACAAAGGAGACTGCTCCCCATTGTAGGCTTTGCCGATCGTGACGGCCTTCTGTATCATCACCCATATCACCGCCAGCACACCACGACCTGAAGAATCTATGATTGTACAATCCCAGTCTGAGGATTGCGCTCTTCATAAGATGGAGGGAGACTGAACCGGGTGATGAAAGCGAAAATACCGCTGGTGCTGGGGCTCGGCCCGAAGGGGGCTACACCGTCACCTCGCCGCTGCTGCCGGAGCTGTTAACCGAGGGCGACATTGTGGCCGAGGCCTTGGCCAACGTGGAAGACGCCTTTGGCGCGGTTGTGGAGATATACCAGGACAGAGACCGTCCACTGCCGTCGAACCTCTATCTGGAAGATGCGAACTGCCCCTTGTCCGTCGAGACGGTCGTCTCCCTCCCGTGAGATACAGGGAGGCCGCCCGCAAGCTGGCGAACCTGAAGAATATCGTCATATCTGGGAGACTGAGCCGGACAGTATGTATTCGGCATGTCCAGCGAATTAGAGGTTAGGGTACCCCTGCTGTTACGCATCGGGGGGAGTGTCGATTCTACACACTGACAGGTCAGAGTCGAAGGAGCGCAATATGAGCGTCGAAGCGAGATGGATGTCACGCGTTGAAGCGCAGGTTGAAGGTCCTTAAGGAAGAGGCAACCAAATTGCGGGCGGTGCAACTCGATCTGGTGAAAGAAACATCCGAACTGCGGGGGGCGTACGACCACTTGGCTACGAAAGAGGATGTGGCGAAATCCACTTTGACGCAAGTTAAGTGGCTGATTGGCGTAGTAGCCGTTCCGACAGTGCTCACTCTGATCAATATGATAATTCAGCTCACAAGCTAAGCGCTCAGTGGAGGCACTGCAGCAGCGTGGTTGAGTCCCTGTTGCAACCTTCACGATAGATTTCGCAGCCCTTCGCGTGACTTCGCGGATCGATCGGTTCTGTTTATCAAGCGTAGACAAAGAGAAAACGCCTGGAGAGCATCCGACCCTCCAGGCGTTTGTTGTTCCCCTTCCTCCTGGCGCGCATTGCACACAAGCTGGCGCTACGCCCCAATTGTTGCAAATCTGCCGCCAAACTGGGTGACTGTAGCTGCGGCTGGGCAGTGTGCGGGTTGGGCATGTGGCGCTTCGCGCCGGCCGTGCCGGACCATGCCAGCCTATCCTGCTCCTGCTTTTCTCTGGGGAAACTGTGTCTGTGTGCGGATGCCGTCGCAATGCAAAATTAAGGGTGCCGGCAACTCGGTCATCGTCGTCGATACCGCATGTTTCGTGTAGTCAATCAAAATATCGCGACACTTATTTTCTAACTCATCCATAACAACAAACAGATCGACGTCGCTCCAGCGATTGTCAGTGCCGCGTGCGCGCCAGCTGAAAGCGGGCGACAATGCGCTTCACTATGGTATCGACGATGGCTTGGTTGGTCACAGTGCGCCCCTGCCGGCGGAACTACGCCAGCCACTTCGCCGCTCTTCCCGCCTCCTCAGACCGCGTATAGACCTCGACCATGCGCGCCGTCTTCCATCTTCCCTGCGCCATAATCTCATGCGTGGGCGCGCCGGCCGCGGCCATGCGCCGCGCCATCCCCACCCGTCCCGAATGCCCGGAAAAGCCCTGCCCCAACCCCGCTACCGCGGCCGCGGCCCGGATACGCCGCGAGATCGAGGCCGCGGACAGCCCGAACACAGAACGCTCCCCGTGCGCGTCCGCCGGCCGTATCGCAGTTAGCGCCTCCACCGAAGCCGGCGTCAAATAGACCGTGCGCGCCTCAGCATCCGTCTTCGAGCGGCCCACGGTCAGCCGGCCCGAGCCGTCGTCCCAGTGCACAACGTCATCCCACGTAAGCGCGGCCGCCTCCGAACGGCGCAGGCCTGCGTCCGAGAGCACCCGGCACAACGCGATGTCGACCAGCCCCCGCCGGCGTGCCTGCTCGGGCCGCTCCATCTTGCCGCCGCGTCCCACGCGCGGCTGGCACGCGGTCGCAGTAACAACCGCCAGCGCCTCCGCGGTCAGCGCGTACGCCTGCCGCGGCGCTGAAGCCTGACGCGCCAGCCCGCTTATCGTATCGGTCACGACCTGGTCGTTCGCGGTCGGCTCAACACCGACAAGATTCTGCACCTTGCGCAGCGCGGCCACCGTCATCCGCAGCGATGAGATGCCTGCGCCGGCCGCGGCCCGCTCCTGCAGGTAGGCGCGCAGCGCGAACGGCGACGGCGTCAGCGCATGAACGCTCAGCAACGCGGCCCACCGTCCCCAGGTTGCCAGCGCGCTGCCGTAGGCGCGGCGCGTGTTGGGCGCGAGCGCTTCGAGCGCGGCCTCGAAGCGCGTCGCCTGCTCGGAATCGTACGGCCTGAAGAGCCCGAGCGCGGCCTCCTGGATGGCGACCAGGACGCCTTCGCCTGCGCTCGTCGGTGCCTCGCTCATCGTCCTGTCCTCTGCTTGTAAATCCCTGCGAGAAAGTCCATAGAATAGCCCATTTTGATAAACACGCGATAAAATGAATTAACGTTGATTTATATAAGCCAGTATACACCACCAAAGCAAGGAGTGCGAACATGCCAAACCGCGGCAATAGAGGGGATCTGCGCCAGCCAGACGTGCATCGGTTCAGGCCTGCGCTTCGCCGGCCAGCTCCCGCCGCGGTCCGGATCTGAGCCGAAGCCGGCAAATCAGGCCAGACACCGCGAATCACGAGGTATCCCAGGTACCCCTATGCGATTTCAGGCGCCCTACGGGCCTCCTGTGCGGGAAAGTTTGTTCTAATCAGGCCAAAAACAGGCAAATGCGCCGGAATCGACCACTTTGTCCCGACCTGGTGCCTGTCGTGTCTAGGAGGGTTAGGTGATTTTTATGCGTTTGTTGGGGAGTTGAATGTGTCAAATGGGGATTGTGAGTTTGTCTGTGATTGACTACACGAAAGATTTTTTGCCAACTATCCCGACTACCAACTACCTAAACCTATAGGATACTGCTAATGTCACCGCAATGCAGTTTGGTCAACAGTCATCTGGCCGTCCTCCTTGCCTCCCGCCCGCTTGCCGCGGTCCGGTTACACCTCTGCCTCCCAACCGTCGCTGCCGAAAGAATGGGATCCCGTGTGTTGGACGGCCTAGGCGGCCGATTACGGGCGCGAGCTTCGCTGCCCTGACAGGCTAGGCCGATTCCTCGAGCCCGGGCAAGCCCTCGGCCGCGGTGGCAGGCCTGCGGCTAGGTTAGACGGCGTGGGTAGTGAAACGCGCAGCTTGCCGCGGCTTGCGCCGATTGATAGACTTGGGCTCGCTTTTTCCCTTGTGCTGTTCTCCGTGCCCCTCCGTGTCCTCCGTGGATCAAAAAAAGCCGTTCTTCACGGCCCTTCCAAAACATCACCGAAACCTGAACCCCGGACAAAGAGGATAACCAAACATGATGATCGACCCCGATCGCTTCGCCGATGCCCTCTATGCAACGCCCCCGCTGGAAGTTGTGGAGACGCGCATCCTCGAAATGCTGGCAGCCGCAGAGAACGAGTTCGTCCCGCTTTCCGTGTTGCACGACGCCAACGGCCTGTCCCACGGCTACTTCTTCAACGCCTGGGGCCTGCTGTGGAAAAAATTCTACGACGCCTGCGCATGCAGCCTGTGCCGGTCCAAGAAGAAAGACAAGATCTACCATATCCTCGATGGCTTGCGGCTGGCCGAGAGCGATGAGTTCTCCTACCGGCTGCCCGCGCCGCTGCGTGAGTTGATCAACCAGTGGCTCGACGACGAGGGCGTTCTAACCTCCAGACAAGTGGCCGCGAACAGGATGCCGTGACGGCAGCGGCGTCAGCTGGCGCGCGAATGATGCCGGCATCCAGCAGGTCTATCCCCGCGTGTGCGGGGAACCTCAGCAAGACGGGCGAACGATGCCGGAGTTTCGCACACCAGTCACTATGCCTGAGACTGTTCGCCGTTGAGAATAAAGACCGGTTCGTCCACCTCCTCAAGTTCGGCATCGAAGTCGGTCAGATCATGTGTGTCCCAGAAATCGGCGAGCTCCTGGATCGAATCGGTCTGCGGGATTTTATTGCCCTTCATCGATTCCTCCACTCTCTATATCGCCGTCTTTCCCTGTCTGTCATCACCCTGACGGTGACAGGCAGTCCTCTGCCATCAGGAAACTGAACTGCTACACAAAACAGGTAGCGGCCCGCATCTGTCAGTCCCAAAATATAGTAGACTGGATTTTCTCCTCGGGGTTTTGCACGTTGAACCAGTGGGCGGCCGAAACATACCTCCTCGACTTCATCTATTGTAATGCCGTGTCGCGTAGTCCAATTCTTCCCCTTTCGTTGTTGCGCCCCACTATACCATATGCTTACGGTGGATATCCCATGGCTGGGAAAGGGCAGTCAGGGCAATTGCATCCTGTTGTGTCAGTTTCTTGGGAGGCTGCCCGAATGGTCGGACGGGCTGTTCATCACGGCCGGCATAGACGGCCGCTGGTGGCTGTCTCCAGATTGCTGGCGCGCTCTGTTCGAGTGGGGCCAATCGCTTTCCCAGGCGGGCGAGTGGGCCGACCAGGCCAAGCGTCGCTACACGGCCGAGAACGCGTCGTGGATGATGCGCTATGCGGTGAACCGGCCGCAGGGCGGATTGCGGGGCGAGGGCGACCTGTCTCCACTGCTGACGTAGCTGCACCGGTCCAGCGCCTGGCTTGAGGACCGTGTGCGCCTGAACAAGGCGGTGCGGTCGTACCTGTGGCTGAGATCTATCCCCGTGTGTATGGAGGAACGATCAAGGCAGACGTTGCATACCCTTGTTACGTCGGAGCACGGGTACAGGACCATCAAGGGCAGCAGCAATGATTTCGCTCCTTTCCACGAGCGGATCCGCCTGTCGTCGTCCCGCTGGAATCTGCCAAAAGTTATACACAGAGTCCGCTGGCGGGCGCAAAGGGATTTGGCTGGCCGGTTGGCCGGATGCAGTTGGCGATTAACTTGGTGCGGTAGCGCACGTCATTCGACAGTGTACCAATCTGTGGCGTAAAGGAACGTGCAGCCGTCCCAGACCTCGTCGACGCGTGTGTAGGGCCACCCGTCGCTCCACTGGTAAACGATGTGCATGTGCCCGGATTGGCGGGAGAAGGTCACGTAGTGAATCCGAATCTGGTCTTCATCAGGCCAATAACCCCACTGTCGCTTGAATTTGAGAAAGGCCTCGTTGCGAATGGCTTTGTTCATACCGAGAAGGCAGTGGTCGCCGTCCAGGTCTCTGGCGTGGGCAGGGCTGGTGAAAAGGGCTTCAATCGATCCGACTCGTTCGGCGAGCTCGACGATGCGCTGGGCCAGCTCTGCCAGTGTAACCTCCTCCTGAGCGAAGAGGCGGACGGGAGCGATGACAACGAGAATCACGCACAAGGCAACAAGAAATCTGCGGTTCATCTGGTTTCTCCTTGCAAGTAGCGGCTGCCGCCAACGAATTGTAAGGGAAGGGCAAACGAGATACAACTGTTTTGAGATGGGATAGGTGGCGGCAGTGACAGAAATGTCTATCCCCGCGTGTGCGGGAGAACCCTGACGCCGCCGCAGTTTACCCGGGTAAATATGGAACCGACTTGCACGATCACATCGTTACACAAGGGAGTGAGTTAAGTGACCGTCGTTGTTCGAGTTGAGCAGAGTACGCCGCTCCGGTTCAGAGCATTTCTGGGGAGACGAATACAAAACGGATCGCTTGCGCGTGTGGACCTGCGGGCCCGGGGCGAGCTTTTCTTGATCGCGACCTGACCGCGCCCACCGATCACAACTTGAGATCGGTATACACCGCGGCGCCTGCCCCGGGTACCCTGACCCCACATTCGCTTTCCCCGCTTCGATGACCTCTTCGACCCTCAGTCATTCAATCCCGGGTCTATCCTCAGGCGCAAGTTGCAGACCCACCGACAACTACGCCTTCGGGCCGCTCGTCTTCGGTTACCTGTGGAGTTGAACGTGATCTTATGGGAATCGGGAGAGATGGACTTACGATCAAGCATAACGGGGATACTCCTGTGCAGATTCTGTCCCGCGCCTCCGTGAGCATGAGCCGGTCCAGATGGAATGCGCTCAATGCTTACATGACAGACCCGCCGTCAGACATGACCGGTATGTCCTGGCCTGTCGACTGAATTAAGATTCCATCCCTGTTGGAGAGACAGTCGAGACCCTTTGCATGACTGAGGTCGGGTACTTAAAGATCCTCATTGCAGTAACCAAGGCTGCAAGAGATTTGGCGTCTTGCGGCCTGACAAAACACAGCCCTGCCTCAAGGGCCGCTTCAGTGAATGCTATCGTTGACGAGATGGAAAAACGAATAGAGCAGGCGAGGAGTTCCGACTATCTGCCGGCAGCGCCCGACAGAAAACAAAGGGCGGAACATGGCACTGGGAGCGACATGAGATGATACCGCCACAGGCGCGCGGCCTCGTCGACACCGGTCTCGAAGACACAGGTCTGCAGCTGCTCATCGATGCGGTGAACGCTGACAGGTCTATCCCCACGTGTGCGGGGGAATCTCAATAAGACGGGCGGCCTGACAATCGCTAAACAATTTGCGGCCGTGGGCGTGTACCTGGAGGAAGCGGACGACGACCGCTTCACCGGCCTGCCCGTGGCGCGCTTAGGGGATTCCCATATTCTTCAACCTGGGGCCTCCAGGATGCCGGCCCGTCCCGAGTTGCAAGGTCTTATACGACCTGAACCCCCGAAAAAACTCCTTAGAACGCCTCTCAGCGGCTTGAAATTCTCCCTCAAGCCCAAAAACCGCCCAAAACGACATCTATCACTGTTCGACGCGCTGCCGGGCATCCCGTTGCCGTCCTGAACTCTGCTAAACAAATCACGTTGGGGTCGGTCCGCGTCCTGCCCAGCGTCTCCCTCAAAATCTGGCAGGACCCTCTCAGGCGGCCGCACCGCACCGCGCAGTTCTGACAGCCCATCCCGCGTCCCCAATCAGAGCACTTATACCCCGTCGGTTCCATTGTCCCCTGCCCCGATTTTGTAGTAGCATGGGCCCACCACAGCGTTTGACTTGATAGTTGGTGAAAATAGACATGTGGGCGCATTGCGCCCCCTTGTTGGCTATCAGGTCAATGGACGCTGTGGTGGCAACCATCTGTCTGTTTCCACCAAGGGGGCACCGCAATGGACCACAAACACACAATTACCGCGCGGGCACGACTGCTGTTCTCCTCTCCGTGTCCGGCGATTGACAACCTCAAACCAAAACGACAACCTCATTCGAGGGTCTCTCTGAACAGCTGACGGCCGTGACAGCGTCCGTCAAGCAGTTCGAGCGATTCGCCGCGCCAGACGCCAACGAAGAACGGAAGCATAGCTGGGGCGGGCGATGCGCCCTATTAACTATGCAAACAGGAACAGCCCAATCCTACGAAGTACGCCTCATCCCCGGTTCCCATCTCCGAAGCAGTCCACAGGTGAACAGGAATGTCCGAAACCATCGAAGCCAAAGAACTGCAGCTCGTCAGCATCTTCAGCGACAGCTACCGTTTCGAGATCCCCGATTACCAGCGCCCCTATGCCTGGACAACCGAGCAGACGGGCGAGTTGCTGGACGACCTGTTACACGCCATGGAGCATGTCGAGAATGTGAGTGAGGCGTCGCCTTACTTCCTGGGCAGTATCGTAACCATCAAGAACGGCCTCCATCCGCACGCGCAGATCGTCGACGGACAGCAGCGCATCACAACGCTGACGATTCTCCTTTGCGTCCTGCGTGAACTCGCATCCTCAGAAAGCGACAAAAACGACACCCATGACTATATCTATGCGCCGGGCAGGGAATCCGCGGGAATCCAGGGACACTATCGGCTCACTGTGAGAGACAGAGACAGAGATTTTTTCCAGAACAATATTCAGCAAATGGGAAGACTGCCCTCTCTCCTTGAGCGTTCCCCTGCAAACCTGCCCGACAGCCAGAAGAGAGTGTTGGAGAATGCACGCTATCTGTATGACTCCCTGGCTAAACGCGACGAGAAGCTGCGCAAAATCCTTACGCAGTTTCTCGCCCAGCGCTGCTATCTGGTCGTGGTCTCTGCATCGGACCAGAACGCTGCTTACCGCATCTTCTCTGTTCTCAACGATAGAGGGTTGGACCTGTCCCCAACCGACATTCTGAAATCAGACATAATCGGGGCACTGCCGGAAAACATCAGCTCTCAGCACACAGAAATATGGGAAAAGATCGAGGAAGACCTCGGCCGCGATCGCTTCAGTGATCTCTTCGCGCACATCCGCACCATCTCGATGAAACGCAGGCAGCGAGGAACGCTGCAGCAGGAATATCAGGACCATGTTCTCAAAGCCGTGGACAGGACGGACTTCATTGTCAAAGAGCTTGAACCGTATGCCGAGGCGTATGCGACTGTAACCGGCGCATCATATGCAAGTGCGGGTGGTTCCGGGGAAATCAACAAATACCTGCGCTACCTGAACTGGCTCGATAACTTCGACTGGATTCCACCGGCAATGGCCTTCTACAGGCACAACCAAGATCCCGAGGCCTTTCTTCATTTCATTCGCGACCTGGAACGGCTGGCCTATGCAATGTTCATCTTGCGGGCGAACGTGAACCGGCGTACACCCAGATACGCTCACATCCTGCGCGCCATCGAGCAAAAGGAAGACCTCAGTGGCCTTTCGTCACCCCTTCAACTCTCGTCCAAAGATATATCGGCCATCTTGAGCGCATTGGACGGCCCCATCGGCTCCCTCACGCGAGTGCGCAGGACCCTGCTTCTGCGTCTTGATTCGCTTTTGGCAGACCAGGGCGCCAGGTATGTGCATGCAACGATTACGGTTGAGCACGTGCTCCCCCGGAACCCCGAACGGAATTCGCAGTGGCTAATGGACTTTCCTCACGATGAAGAAAGAACTGAGTGGACCGACAGACTAGCCAACCTGGTTCTCCTGTCACGCACAACGAATTCAAGCGCGCAGAACCACGACTTCAACCGCAAAAAGAGAGAGTACTTCCAGAAGAGGGGTGTGGTGACATTCGCCCTTACTTCGCAAGTCCTCAACGAAACTGAGTGGACGCCCGATGTGCTCGAGAGGCGCCAACGAATGCTAATTGATGCGTTGAAGAGGGAATGGCGCCTCGAACAAGCGTCTCTATCGGCGCCTATGCACATTTTGAGAGAACCGAACAAACCGGCCTATACCGTGGAGGAGAAAAAACAAGAGAATCCCAAGGCCTATGACAAATGGTCACTGGAAGATGACGAACGGTTGAAAGAGCTGTATGCCGCGGGGCGTAGCGTTGCAGAACTGGCGGAGCATTTTGAGCGAGGGACGGGTGCAATTGAGTCTCGGCTAAAAAAATTGGAACTTAACCGAAGCGTAGTCACAAACCCTATCTACGAAGAGACCAGGCAACTCGTGGAACAAGGTCTGACCCTCGAAGAAGTGGCCCGTCGACGGGACCGGCCGGTTAGTACGATCGTCGTCCATCTGGAGCGCCTTCTTCAGGAAGGGAGTGAGATCGACCTGCGTCACCTGTTGCCCCCCGATCGTTTTGAAAAAATCAGATCCGCCTTCAAGCAAACAGGCAGCCCTCTAATATCGTCGATCAAGGACATCCTTGGCGACGACTACTCATACGAGGAGAGCAGGGTTGTACAGCTCTGCCTGCAACAGCAGGACCGCACAACCCGGAGCGAGCAGCCTGATATGACCGACCGCCGAAACGAGCCGTCTGCGAACGCGCCTCCACCAACCCCGCCCGCTCAGGAAATCGCTGAAAACGCAGTACAACCTGACCCCATCCATCACCTGCTTAAGCAGCACTTCGGCTACGACGAGTTCCTGCCCCTGCAGGAAAAGATCGTCACTGCCGTCCTCAAGGAGAGGGACGCGCTGGTGCTGATGCCCACGGGCGGGGGCAAGTCGCTGTGCTATCAGCTGCCGGCGATGCACTTTGAAGGGTTGACCCTGGTCGTATCGCCCTTGATCTCGCTGATGAAGGACCAGGTCGACGCCCTCAGGGCCAGCGACATCCCCACTGCCTTTATCAACAGCACACTGTCACCCTCCGAAATCAAGAACGTGCAACGGCAGGCACAAGGGGGAGCCCTGAAGATTCTCTACGCCGCGCCCGAGAGACTTTCTCTATCTGACTTCCAGCACTTTCTCGACAAACTCCACGTGAGCTTTGTTGCCGTGGACGAGGCGCATTGTATCTCGATGTGGGGACACGAATTCCGACCCGACTATCGCAAGCTCGGCGATCTGCGCCGCAGCCTGCCGGGCGTGCCGTTTCTCGCCTTGACGGCTACGGCGACCGAGCAGGTGCGCGAAGACATCGTGAAACAGCTTCATCTGCAGCAGCCGGAGCAGTTCGTTGCCAGCTTCAACCGTCCCAACCTCAGCTATGCCGTGCTGCCCAAGCGAAAGGACTCCTTCACCAAACTTGCAGAACTTCTGCAGGAGCACAAGGCCGAACCTGTCATCATCTACCGCACCACCCGCAAGTCTACCGAGGATCTGGCCTTTCAATTGCGCAATAACGGTTTCGATGCACTGCACTACCACGCCGGGATGGAAGATGACGAGCGGCATCAGACCCAGGAGCACTTCATGCAAAACCGGACCCCGATCATCGTTGCCACGATCGCGTTCGGAATGGGCATCGATAAACCGAACGTCCGCCTGATCGTCCACTATGACCTGCCCAAGACGCTCGAAGGCTACTACCAGGAGACAGGCCGCGCCGGCCGCGACGGGCTGCCCAGCGACTGTGTCCTCTTCTTCTCCTACGACGACGTGCCGATACTGGAACGCTTCATAAATGAGATCGAGGATAAAGTGATACGCCGCGACGCATATAAGAAGCTGGGCCAGGTCATCGAGTACTGCCAGCTGCAGGCCTGCCGGCGAAGATACCTGCTGCGCTACTTCGGGGAAGAGTGGCCGGAGGGGAACTGCGGCGGCTGCGACCTATGCCGGCCGGCCAAAGAGGAGTTCGACGCCACCGCGATCGCCCACCAAATCCTGTCGGCCGTCATTCACACAGGAGAGCGCTTCGCCATCGCCCACGTCGCTGCCGTGCTGCGGGGTTCCGGAAATACGATAGTGAAAAGGCTGGGGCACGATGAACTCAGCGTCTATGGCGCTGTCAACAGCTACTCCGTAGATGAGATAAAGGAGATTGCCGGTCAGTTGGTTGCAAAGGGATTGCTTGACAGGGACGAAGGAGAATCCTCGACTCTGTCTGTCACTGAGTCGGGCAGGCGTTTTCTAAGAAGCAGCACAAGCTTGATTCTCACACGGTCTGTACCTGAGGGGAGGAAAGTGCCGGCCGCCGGCCGCACGGTTCTCGACTTCGATCAAGGACTGTTCGAGGAGTTGCGCGGCTTGCGCCGCCGGTTGGCCGCGGAGAGAGACATCCCGCCCAACGTGATAATTGATGATGCCGCGCTCCAGCAGATGGCGCACTACCTTCCCCGGAATCGCAGGAGTCTTTCCCGCATTTCCGGTATGAAAGGAAAGAAACTGAAGGAGATGGGCGATGCATTCATTACCGTGATCGGCAGCTACGCGCGCCGGCACGGCTTGGCGGAGCGCAGCATCCCCGATTCACGTAGACGCAGAAGACAAAGAGGGGAGCGAAGGGGATCGACCTACGAAACGACCAGACAGATGCTGGAACAAGGCTTGTCTGTTGAACAGATAGCGAAAGAACGGAACCTCGAGATGAGCACCATAGCCGGTCATCTGGAACGCCTCATAGAGGGCGGAATGGACATTGACCTGAGGCCAATGCTGCCGCCGGCTGAGAGGATTGAAGAGATAAAGAAGGCCTTCAGAGCCGCAGGCGGTAGCCCCCTGTCTCAGGTCAAGAAGCTGCTCGGCGACGACTACTCCTACTATGAGATCAGGATAGTAGAGATCTTCTTACGACAGCAGAGGAAACGGCCAGGATAGTTCTCTACGCAACGCTTGCATTCCGAGCTGTTCTTTCAACGGGGTCTTTCATACCGGGCCCAAGCCGCCTCACGCGGTTTGTCGCCCCAGCTTTCACAGCTTCACCCAAAGGAGATTGCGATGTACCAGCAGATCACGTTAGTGGGCAACTTGGGCGGAGATCCGACGATGCAGATTATGCAGGATGGGACGCCGGTGACCTCTTTCAGCGTAGCGACAAATCGCCGCTGGAGGACCCAGGACGGAACGACACAGGGGGAGACAACTTGGTTCAGTGTGTCAGTGTGGGACCGGCAGGCTGAGACGTGCAACCAGTACCTGACAAAGGGGCAGCGTGTGCTGGTTGTCGGTGAAATAAGAGAACCGAGCACGTGGATCGACCGGGACGGGAACGCCCGCGCTTCGCTGGAAGTGCGGGCCCGGACTGTGAGGTTTCTCAGTGCACGTGAAGAGGCCCAGGGCCTGACACCAGGCCCAAGGCAAAGCGAAGACGTGCCATTCTAGCTCACAGAACGTCGCTGGCACGGGTGCGATAGAGAAGGACGGCTCTGCAGCACATATTTGCGCGCACTCTCGCGCCCCATACAACTACCCACCACGCCCTACACCCACACCATCCCTGCTCTCGAGGATGGTGTCGGCTGGCTGGCCGCAACAGTTCAAAAGGTCTGTACAAATACCTGAACCCTCAATAATCGCTTAGCCTGGCTCTGAGCGGCTTTACGCTTTGTCAGCGAATGAATAAACGAAACAGGAGGAAATACAGTGATTCGTATTCGGGAGACGAAAACCGAATATCTTCTTTCCATTCCAGCCGCCCAAAAGGAAAGGGCGAGAGGGATTCAGGGCCGGAGATGGGACCCACAGCGTGTTTGCTGGGTCTATCCGCGCAACACCAGGATGTATCATGCTCTTATCGCAGAATTCGGCGATGATCTGACTTCTGAGTCCTCTTTCACACTGCCCCAGACAATACCCGGCCGGGACAGATCAAATGCTCAAGACGCCCCGGAACTCCAACAGAATATCGAGAGAATCGACCAGACATTGTCGGAGCTTCTGAAATTTCTCGATCAGGCTGACAACGAGCGCGCAGAGATTCTGTTGAGACAGCAGAGCAACATTGAGTCACTCCGTGCCGAAACCCAAACGAAGGACGAGGAAATCGCCAGTCTGAAAACCGAGCGCGAACAGCTGCTCTCAGAAAACAAACGCCTCTCTGTTGAAGCAAGAACATCTTCAGATGGCGGGAGAGAAGAAATGATCAGAGAGCTTGCCTTGGAAGTTACTGGCCATGACCAGATATTCGGCGAAGCCATCGGTGACCTGAAGATTGACGCAACTTTACCACTGCAGGTAGGTAGAAAAGTAGAGACCCTCCTGACGCAAACTCTAAGTTCCTCCGGAACATTCTATGAGCTGATCACGGAGTGTGACGATGCCGAAATGCTTGATGAAGAGTCGGTAGACCTCGCGCACATCATCAGGAAACAGCGTAACGTCAATGTACATCCGGTTGGCCCTGTAGACTCAAAAACCGAGTTGGGACGAGGTCTCCTGTGTCTGTTTTGCGCCTCGCTGCTGTTCCCTAAACTCACAGCAAATCAGTAGACGATTTGGCCTTCATCGCAACTGACCTGTCAACGCCGTGCAGATAAAGCTTTCGAGCCCGCTCTCATAAGTGTCGGTGGTCATGTTTCGCCGCGTTCGGCCAGGAGATTCTGGTTTAGGGACTTTCACAGGCAGGCGTTCATTCTTCGCGCTGCAGCTTGCTATGCAGACCGCGCCAGCGCGTCTGCTCCGGCCGCAGGTCCAACCCGCTAGCCTCCAACTGTGTGAAGCGCTCGTCGATGCTGTCCAGAAGCACCAGGAACGATTCAACGTTGTCCCGCCGTACCTGTATGATTACCCGCTCCGCCTCGTCGAGCTCCTCACGCAGGCTGGTCGCAAGGCTCTGCCGCTCCTCCCGCACCGAGTAAGCCATGACCGGTTGACCTCCTGTTCGACCTCCCTAACCCTCCGCAACCCCTAAAGAGGTTCTTCGCGTCCCTTCACGAATCAATAAAAGCAGTTAAGCCGTTCTCCGCGCCCCTCCGCGGATCAAAAAGATGTTGCCGTTCTCCGTGCCCCTCCGTGTTCCTCCGTGGACAAAAAAGCAGTTCTCCTCGCGTCAAGATAGTCGCTGTACCAGAGGCCGCCCAGTGGCAACCCCTCCTCGACCAGATTCTTGACGAGAGGATCGTCGCTGGCCCGGCGGATGGTCGAAAAACCGTCCGCCTCCTTTTCCAGGATCCAGACCTCCTCCGGATTGAGCGCGTCCACAAGATAGGGCTGATGCGTCGTGACGAAGACCTGCGACCCGCCCCCGGGCCCGCTGGCATGTTGCCGGAACTCGTCGACCAGCGTCTCCAGCAGCTTGTGATATAAACCGTTCTCAGGCTCTTCAATACACAGGAACGAAGGCGGCGTCGAGTCCTCGAGCAGCAACAGATAGGCAAAGACCTTCAACGTCCCGTCTGACATCTGCTGGACATAGAAAGGGTCCACAAAGCCTCTGTCGTTGAAACGGAGCAGCAGGCGCCCGTCGCTTGTCTTTTCCGTACTGATCCGGTCAATGCCGGGTATCTTCTCCGCAATGCCTTGAAGAATCCCCTTAAATCGCTGCGGATGCTCGCGCTCCATGAACTGCACGACGTTGCCGAGGTTGTCGCCGTGGATGTTGAGATGCGGCTGGGGCCCGGCCAGCGGCAGGCCGCGCGCCGCGTCCGGTGTGAAATAGCTGAGATACCACCCCTCGATGAAGCGGCGGAAAGCCGAAATGCGCGGGTGCTGTTTCAGAGCGCCGAGCGTGGCGATGCCGAGCTTGCGCCGGTCCTCCAATTCGATGACTTCGGTCGCGCTCCAATCTTCCACTGTGACCAACCTGTTCAGCGCCCCGATGTCGAGTTTCCCCTCGCCTTCGTCGATTACATACCCTTCCACCTCTCCAGTCCAGGCCCAACCCGTGCCGTCATTGAGAATCAGGAAAACAAACGGGCGATCGTAGCTCACTCCCTCCGGCCACTGTCTGAGCCCTTCCCGCAACACATATGGGCGTCTGGACTCGTCCACATCAATCGCCACCTCGTAGATGATCGACCGGGCATTCGCATCTTCCTCGTAGTACACTTCAAACTCGATAGGTCCGGTTTCACCTTGCGATCGTATCCTCCCGAAGCCGCCGCGCCCGCGTGCATCGCACGCCGCTTCTACACCGGAGTTCAGGGCATCGAACAAAAAGCCGAACGCATCGAATAGGGCGCTCTTGCCGACCCCGTTCTTGCCTATAACCGCCGTCAAATCTGTGAGCGGCTGGCTTTCTCGTTGATCCCACAGGCGGCCCAGCGTCACATCCCTGAGCACCTTGTAATTCCTTACTCTGAACCCCTGAATCTTGGCCATTTGCAGTACCCACTTGCCACGCGGTAGGACAGGGCCCACATCTAATCTGCTGTGAACGCTCAGTCGTCATGCCAGATCGATCCAAAAGCAACCTGGCCCTACCGTACTGTTCTCATCGGGCTGCTTCGAGGGACAACGGGCGGCAACAGCGGCGCGTCGCCATTGTCCTGCATTCTCCGTATCTCCTCGGCCAATTCGACAAAACGGTCGTAGCTGCCGAAGCGATACGTAGTCTGTTCATCCTCAGAAATTCGCCTCCATTTGTTCTTTCCGATCCTCGTTCGATAGGTTACAGGACCACTCGCTGACACCACTTCCACGATTTCCAGCCTGATAAAATCGAAGACCAGTTCGGAGACGAGCTCAGAAGTAATGCTTCCGTGATGGTAACCGCCCGACCTCTTGGCGATTTGGGCATGCGTTGCTGGAAACTCTCTGCCGCCACACTCGTCTGCCATCCCCGCCATACATGTAAGCAGCTTCTGATATTGCGGGTACATCAAATCGAGCAATCCGCTCCCTTCCAACTCATCGGTTACGTTTCTGAAGCTGTGTTCAACCATCCTTACCTCCTTCTGTCCACGTTACACCTGTTACCTTCTTGCCGGACTGCTTCGGTACTCCAAAACTAGCGCATAGACGGCAAATCTGAGAATGACACTGAACCAGTTCCATGTCTGTTCGATTATCTGTTCACGGTCAGTATCAGGAACTGAATCTATATCAAGAATCTGACGGAATCTCCTTTCAGTATGCTCAAAACTCTCTATGAACTCTTCCAGAATGGCAAAGGCGCCCACCTGAAATACTCGACTCTTCGCCAAAAATCTATCGACGGACACCCACAACTCATCACATCCTCTTTGCCATCGCCTGAATGGTGACGAGCCTTCACCAAAGTGCCGCGACGCCTCGTCTTTCAGAAGTTCGATCGCTACCCTTGCGTTATCGATCTGTTCTTCCGCCGTTGATGATCTGAGTTGCTTGAAAAGAGAAAAACTGGATGCATCAGACCTGTCTTCATACCTGGACACTGTCACTTCCTCTGCGGAGTGCTTGTCAGACCTCTATCCACTCATCACCTATCCGATACACCCTGGCTTAGCCAGATCGAGAGAGACTCAGAACCTGCTCTGCATAAGCGGACGCTCAGGATGTCTCTCTCAGACAAACAGTCTGTACTGCAAAGATCTGACTTCACTGCGTGATGCGATGTGGTTGCTGAGCGCCTGCAGGATCTGCGCAAACAGCGCGTTGCGCTGCAGCCCGCGTTCGTCAATACAACCGTTCACCTTGCCCTGATCGCCGCCGCACCAGAGCTGCATCAGTTCATGCACCTGGTCAATCATCAGTGGTACGGGACGCCCGCACGGGCCTTCAAGTCCCAGATCGCTGCCCGTGCGTCGGTTCGAAACGGCTCTGAACGGCTCCCTGGATCGCCCGATGCAGCGAAAACAGCGGACTGGGTCCATTCCGACTGATTACTGTCCCCACCAACTGCCCAGTTCACCAAATCACAAGCCCGGATTCGAAATCCCAAGCTGACAATGCTCGCATGCACGACTGATAGGCACCGGCTCCGCCACCTTCTCACAGTAGCTGCAACCATACTTGCCGAATATCCACAAAGCCGGGTCAAGTGCCGCACAGGTGTCGCGTAGCTCCGGTGGTCCGCCGACCCTTGCCGTCTTGACGGCTGCGCGCCAGATTTCCTGAATCTCCCGCCTATTCTTTTCAACCGATACATTCTGGATGTCCAAAAGCCCAAGATTCTTGGTAACACGACAAACATGCACGTCTACCGCTACAGGGATGTTGCCGATATCCTCTATCTTGGCCCCGCCTGGGGCGACAAGCATACGTACCCACATTGGCCCAATCTTTGGACCTCTGAGCAGGGGAAATCTGGACTGCCCTCCGCAACTGGAACGTAAATACCTGAGCAACTCTTCAGCGTGCCCCTCACCGGAATCCACCACCCGGCTTACGGGGTTTCCTCCCGCTGCAAGGCTGTGAGCAATGGTATTCCACGCACAGGAGTCGGGTCGATGACGCTGGCTCACTCCGTATTGGGACAACCTTTCGCGAATCGTGGAGACCGGCATCGCAGAGGCCTCAGCCGGTTCAAAAAGCTTCGGATAGGATTGAAACAATTCGACCCCGCTATTCCAAAGACGCACGGCGTCCCGGGCGCGGTCTATGGCAGCGATGAAAGTCAGAAACAACCGCACGGTGCGGCCCGAGGCACCCAAATCACGCAGGCGTGCTATACTTTTGACTTCAGGCATTCGCGACCATGTGCTGTCCGGCGCCACGCCCCCTCTTCCCCTAGTGGACAGGTCTAACCGGTCATTGTAAAAGTCGCTAGCGATTGCTTCGGCCACTGTGGCCGCGTGAGATATGTCCACTTCCTGCATCCTGAATATCCTTCCATTGGACTATGTTCGATCCCTCCTCTTGACTCAGACGCGCCAAGTCGGCGATTACTTCATGTTCAATCCGGCGTGGCTGTGTACGGTTATCGTCCATTATAGTGATTGACCCGTATGATCTAAGGGCATTTACAATTCATATCTTCGGAAGGTCTGTCTAATACCTAAACCGTCAGAGAATCGCCTAGACCGGCTCTGAGCGGCTTTACGCTTGGTCAACGAACAAATCAACGAACCAGGAGAAACTACAGTGATTCGAATTCAGGAGACAAAAACCTAATATCTTCTATCCATTCCAGCCGCCCAAAAGAAAAGAGCGAGAGGGATTCAGGGTCCAGTGAATCCGGTGTCTATTATCGCCTCGATTTCAGTTGCCTGTCCCGATGGACCTTTTGCGGCCAGGGCCACTTCCGGCTCATCGGCGGCGTTCACCACGCCCTCTATCACTCGGCGCTCCGAATGGCACGACCACCAAAGTGATGCAGGGCCCGTTATCCAACCCGGAGCAGCCAGACGCCAATCGCGCCGGGGCGTCTGCGTCTCCCTTCAAGGCATGCATCTGTACATGGAGCATTCTAGCGCTTGCAGAAGTGTGCGATAAAGAAAGTAAGGTCCGCACAGGGGAGGACAGTTACCCTATGTCTCTCTCCGTGGGGTGGCCTGCTCAGACGATTGAACACTCTGATTAGTCAGAAGGGAGGCTTGAAACCGTCTTTGCCTTCTCCTAAGTCAGGCAGGTCACGGCGCTTTAGTTCTGTCTTCATGCGTTGCAGAAAGTCTTGATAAATTTCCTTGTATTCTGAGGCAATTTGCTCTTTGCCGCATCTCAATTTTTCTGTCAATAAATCAAGTGCTTTGTCCCTCGTCCCGGCCACGAAACGGCCCTTTCGAAAATGGAAGGGCTGAATGATGAAATGACGGACATCAGAACTTATCAGTTCATCGATGAACTGTTGGCTGTCATTGACTAGCAAGAGTGGCGTCAAGGTAATGCAGGAATCTATCCCGGATGATTGCATCTGCGAAATGGCCTTCAGGCGCTGCGCATTGGAAGGGCATGACGGTTCGAAAGCTTTTCTAACAGCTTCATCGTCGGTGGTGATTGTCATGTTGACTTGAACCCGTCCGCCATTTTCTTTAATGCGACGGTACAGGTCGATATCCCTTGTTACAATGGGGCTGCGGGTTTGGACGACCAACTTGGGCTCGTGGTTTTCGGCCAGGACTTCAAGCAACTGACGAGTCAGGTTCAGTCTTGATTCAATAGGCTGATAAGGATCTGTGACGCTGCTCATGTAGATGCGCTTTCCGTTAAGAGAGCCTTTGCGACATTTCTGCATGAGGGTGACAGCGTTTTCTTTTACGGTGACCCACTCTCCCCAGGTTTGTTCTTTTGACTTGTCGTAATTGAAAAAAGCAGCATAGCAATAAGAGCAGCCGAAGGAGCACCCACTATAGGGGTTGAGGGTGAAGTTATAAGAGTCCATAAAACCCGTTGCTCTAGTCAGAATCTGTCGAGACTGGATGTAGTCAACGACTGTGGGCCCCATATGAGCCGGTTTTTCGGCGAAGAAGGGGGTATTGGAAGCTGCAACCTCTTCCTCCTCACCAAAAAGACTGGGTTGAATTGACACTGTTGTGGTTGGCACTTTGGTCTCCCATCAATAGGGAATGATTCGTCTTGTGCTGAACATTATGAGTCGCCAGAAATACCATTGTCGTCAGAATGGATTTTCGGATCCCCACAAGATGGCGCAATCCTTTGCCTGCAAAAAGGGACGCCGCCTTTGATTCCGGAAGCCAAGCCTCTTTGCTTGCTCGGCTAAATGAAAAGTCGGGGGAAAAACCTTGCCATCAGGTCCAGGTATGAACCTCGGGTAGAAGCCCCCGCCCCCTTCACGTCTGTTGTGAAAGGGGAATGCCTCCCTCATTTTTTCCAACTTTCTTGAATGACAGGTAAACACCCCCATAGTGGGACTAATATGATTGAAGATCTGTGCGGCTTCTGTCCTCATGTCATATGTGTCTGGATATATGGCGTGAAACGCCGTCAACCATGTATTAGTCTTGATTGCTAAGACACTTCTCCAATGACTCACTTGAATTGAAGCGATATTCTCAACAGCCTGCGCCAAAGGAGAGTTAGTAAACTCGGTGAGAACGATCCCGACAAATGCTTGCCAAACAAATTCGCCCATCGACTGCATAAATCGACTCTCATCAACCTCTACAATATAAACGTTATCAATGGGTTGTCCCCTTTCAAGTGACTCGGCCATCATTAGAGTAGTAGCGATACGACAAGCCGAGGCGCCAGCTCCAAAATCTACAATCCTGATGAATTTCTGATCTGGTTTCCTACTTTGATTCAGTCGTTCGAGGGCCACTTTAGCCATGTAAATATGACCGAGTTGATAGTGTATGATGTAAGCCGCTGGAACATAGAGGTCTTCGTAGTTTGGCTTCCTGAATCTGAATAGGTCTCCGCGAAACTTCCGACCAGCATTGTACGCCGCATCGTTCGACCAAGCGCCACTGTTCTGATAGAAAGTGGCCCACCTAATCAAAGCGCTGGCGCAAGACCGATCCAGAAGACTCTGCTCTGCATTAGGATCCATAGTCATTACTCCGATTTGACTACATCGCCGGTGACTCGGGATTTGCCGGAAGCATAGCAAAACAGAACAGGCGTGTCAATTGATTGTGAAGAAATCCCAGGGAAATCACATCCAATTGGTTCAAGAAACGACTGATCCCTGCTCAGACCCTTTCGTAACACACCATCACCATCACCACCAACCCCCCTCACCCCACCGCCCACCCCTCCGACAACAACTCCGCCTGTTCCAGCACCGTCCGTGTCGCCTTCTCCTGCTTGTCCGGCGGATAGCCATGCTTACGCAGAATACGGCGGACCATCACACGAAGGCGGGCGCGCACGTCCTCCCGAATGGTCCAATCGATCGCAACATTCCGGCGAACCGTATCCACCAGTTCGCGCGCGATCTCCCGCAGCGTCTCGTCCCCCAACACCTGCACCGCGCTGTCGTTCGTCTCCAGCGCGTCGTAAAAAGCCACCTCATCCTCCGAAAGTCCCAGCTGCTCGCCCCGGGCGCCCGCCTCCCGCAGCTCTTTGGCAAGCTCGATCAGCTCCTCGATCACCTGCGCCGCCTCGATCGCCCGGTTCTGGTACCGCCGCAGCGACTGCTCCAGCATCTCCGCGAAAGAGCGCGCCTGCACCAGGTTCTGGCGCCGCCTGGCCGACAGTTCGCCCTTGAGCAGCTTCTGCAACAGCTCCACCGCCAGATTGCGGTGCCGCATCCCCCGCACCTCCGCCAGAAACTCGTCCGACAGCACCGAAATGTCCGGCTTCTCCAGCCCCGCGGCCGCGAAAATGTCCAGCACACCCTCGGACGCCACCGCCTCTGAGATGATCTGGCGCACCGCAAGGTCCAGCGCCTCTTCGGAACGGGGGTCTGGGCCCGCCTGCTTTGATAGCGCCGCCCGCACCGCCTGGAAAAAAGCCACGTTGTCGCGGATGCGCGTCGTCTCGGCGTGGGGCACCGCTAGCGCGAACGCCTGCGAAAGCTCGCGCACGCCGTTCAACCAGCGCTCTTTCCCGTCCTCCTGCGCCAGGATATGCTCCTGCGCCGCCGGCAGCAGGTTCAGCCGCTCCTGGGGCGTGCCCGCCGTCCATGCATCCCAGTCAAAACCGTGCATCAGCCCGCAGCACACATCGTACTTCTCCTGCATGACTGCCACCGCTTCCGCCTGTTCGACCGCGGTGCGCCCCGTCCCGCCGCTCTCCGTGTACGTCGCCAGCGCCTGCTTCAGGTCCTGCGCCAAGCCCAGGTAGTCCACCACCACGCCGCCCGGCTTGTCCTTGAACACCCGGTTCACGCGCGCGATCGCCTGCATCAGCCCGTGCCCGCGCATCGGCTTGTCCACGTACAGCGTGTGCAGACTCGGCGCGTCAAAGCCCGTCAGCCACATGTCCCGCACCAGCACCATCTGCAGCGGGTCCTCCGGGTCCCGGAACCGTTGCGCCAGCCCCTCCCGCCGCGCCTTGTTCCGTATGTGCGGCTGCCATTCCGGCGGATCGGAGGCCGAACCCGTCATCACCACCTTGATCGCCCCCTTGCCGTCATCCTCGCTCTCCCAATCGGGCCGCAGATGCACCAGCTCCCGGTACAGGTCGATACAGATGCGTCGGCTCATGCACACCACCATCGCCTTCCCCTCCAGGACCTCCAGCCTCTGCCCGAAATGGGCGACGATATCCTCCGCGATCTGGCTGAGCCGGTTCTCCGCCCCCACCACCGCCTCCAGCTGCGCCCACCTGCTCTTCAGCTTCTCCCGCCGTTCAACCTCCTCCCCCTCCGTGATCTCCTCGAACTTCGGGTCGATCTTCGGCCGCTCGCGCTCGAGCAGCGCCAGCTTGGCCAGCCGGCTCTCGTAGTAGATCGGCACCGTCGCCCCGTCCTCGACCGAACGCTGGATGTCGTAGACGCTGATGTAGTCGCCGAAGACCGCGCGCGTGTTCGCGTCCTGCAGCTCGATCGGTGTCCCCGTAAAGCCGACGAACGAGGCCTTCGGCAGCGCGTCGCGCATGTGCCGCGCAAAGCCGTCGATAAAGTCGTACTGGCTGCGGTGCGCCTCGTCCGCGATCACCACGACGTTGCGCCTCTCCGAAAGCGTGGGATGGCTGTCGCCCTTCTCCTCGGGAAAGAACTTCTGGATCGTCGTGAAGACCACGCCGCCCGCGTTCACCGCGAGCTTCTGACGCAAATCCGCGCGGCTCTGCGCCTGCACCGGAGGCTGCCGCAACAGCGCCTGGCAGCGCGAAAACGTGCCGAAAAGCTGGTCGTCCAAATCGTTGCGGTCGGTCAGCACCACCACCGTCGGGTTCTCCATCGCCGGTTCGCGGATGATCGCCCCCGCGTAGAACGCCATCGTCAGGCTCTTCCCCGACCCCTGCGTGTGCCACACCACGCCGATACGGCGGTCGCCCGGCTCCCCGCCCGGCTGCTGCCCTGCCTCATAGCGTCCCCCGCCCCTGCCCCCGCCTACACGCAGCGCTTCCTGCTGCAGCTGCGCCGCCCGCAGCGTCTCGTCCACCGCTACCCGCACCGCGTGGAACTGGTGATAGCCCGCCATCTTCTTCACAAGCGCGCCGCCGTCGTCCTCAAACACGGTGAAGTCGCGCAGCAGCGCGAGGAAACGGTCCCGCGCAAACACCCCCTCCAGCATCACCTCCAATTCGGTTATGCTGAGGTCGGCCAGGCCCTCGCCGCTGACCGTGCGCCACGGCTTGAACCACTCGCGCCCCGCCGTGAGCGTGCCGATGCGCGCCTGGGTCCCGTCGGACACGACCAGCGCCCCGCTCATGCTGAACAGCGCCGGCAGCTCCGCCTTGTACGTCTGCAGCTGGTTCCACGCCGTCCAGATCGTGGCCTCCTCGTCCGCCGGGTTCTTCAGTTCGATAACTGCCAGCGGCAGACCGTTGACGAAGAGCACGATGTCCGCCCGGCGCGTATTCCTGTTCTCGCTCACCGTGAACTGGTTGACCGCCAGCCAGTCATTCGCGTCCGCATCCCCGTAATCGACGGCGCGCGCCTGCGCGCCCCGGATCGAGCCGTCCTGCGCACTGTATTCGACTGTGACCCCATGTACGAGCAGGTGATGGAAGGCCCGGTTGCGGGCCTCCAGCGTGGCGCCTTCCGGCCGCGTGAGCTTGCGGAATGCGTCCTCGAGGGCCGAGTCAGGCAGTTCAGGGTTGAGTTCGGCCAGGGCGTCGCGCAGCCGCCGCGCCAGAACGACCTGGTCGTAGCCGGAGCGTTCCGCGTTCGGCGTTTCAGGCGCGATCTCCGGCCCGTGCCTGACGCTCCAACCGGTCGCCTGCAGCCAGTCAAGCGCGGCCTGCTCGACGTCGGCTTCGCTGAGAGTGGTCATGGTGGAGATGGGCATTGCCTTGCAAGCGCCCGTCCTTGTGTTTCATCTACGCAAATAAAATGGTGTTGTGTTTCAAAAAAAGCCATTTTTGAACCTCAACATCTTTTGTGTTCAATGGATGAAACTCAAAAAACCTTCCGCCCTTCCGCAATGTTGAGTAGATCCGGGAACGCAAGAATTGCTGAACGACGGCCGCCGCCTTGCGCCAACACCTTCAATATCCCCCGAAATTTGAAGAGTTCGAGTAGACGCCGCGCCGTGGAATTGGGAATGCCGGCACTGTTCACAAAATCGATTTGACGGAAAATAGGCTTGCCGAATATCCAGTCCAGGGCCCGGCCGCTGTATAGGGAGGGAGCTTCCTCCACTGCCCAGTCTCTGAGTCCGCGGTATAGCTTCAGCAGCTCCTCGATCTTCTGCTGATTTGCACGCGCTTGCTCCGTTAGAGCGACAAGGAAAAAGACGCACCACCCTGTCCAGTCATCATCCCGCGACACCGCAAGCAGTCGCTCATAATACTCCTCTCGATGACTTTCGAGATACTCGCTGATGTAGAAACTCGGAGACGACAAAAGCTTCTTCGTAGACATGAAGAGAGGAACGAGCAACCGACCCATCCGCCCGTTGCCGTCAAGAAAGGGATGGATAGCCTCAAATTCTGCGTGGAGAACTGCAAGTTGTACCAGCATATCCGGTGCCTCATCATGAATATAGAACTCTAAGGCGCCCATGGCCGAAATCAGCTCCTCCACCGGGCAGGGGATATAATGGGCTGTTTCAATCGTTGATCCTGGCGGCCCGATCCAGCAAGTGTCGGGCAGGCGGCGATATGTGCCGGGCGCTTTGTCATGTCCCCGCACGCCCTGCATCAGAACCTCATGTGTCTGCCGGATGAGCCTTTGCGACAGGGGGATTTCCTCCAGGATGTCGATTGCGGCATATAGAGCTGAGCGATAATTCAGTACCTCGCGCGCGTCAGCTTTCTCCGGCGTACTCTCGTCCAGCAGATTCCCTTCCGCTTCGAAAATCAGTAGTTCAGTCAGGGTCGTTCGCGTGCCTTCTATGCGGCTGGAGAGGACAGCCTCTTGCGATGTGAAAGGGGACAGCAGCACATCGGCATTAGGCAGTCCTTTCAGCATCCCTTCATAGCCGGCCACCGCGGCGTGGGCCGGCCCGATCAGTGGGAACAGCCTCTGCAAGTCCAGGTTGTGCGGTGGAAAGCGTCCTGAGTGGTAATGTACAGGTGTCATAGTGAATTCCATCGGTTGTCGTTGCGTGTCGTTATCCATACGTGACCCAATCTGACGCTTGGCTATCCCGCATTTTCGGGGAAAATCTGCCCTTGGTTATAAGCAAATACCGCAAGTGTTGCTGCCAGCCGATTCCTTTTGCAGAAGGATTTCACCGTGGCCCATGTGAGAAAGCCGTAGTGGGACGGGTCCCAATCGGGAACGGCTGGGAGTTGTAAGTTGCGTAATCTGTTTTCGAAAAAGCTTTCGACCCGTTGATGCGTGTCGGGTACCAACATCAAATAATAAACGTTGTCATTGCATCGTCGAATGAGGTTGAGGGAATTGAGAACGACAGGATGTGGCCCTACCTTTCTGCGCTGATTGGTTGACCATGACGGAAAATCAACGCCTTGTTGTAATGCCTCGATACCGTCGCTTGTGAGTACGGATACAAGCCGCTGCTTATGATAGAGTTGAGCAAATATGTTTGATGAATTGACCTTAGTATTCAGGCCATCTTCAAATTTGTTAAACTCATTGGAAAGCTGCCAATCTTGCGCTTGTGACAGGACCTTGGCTTCGACGAAGACGGTGCAGTTCGCCGAATTCGATGACGTGAGGATGATTGCATCCGCTTCGCCAAATTGCGAAAGGGACTGTTCTACAAGGACAGTCGAGTCGCCAGTTGATGGCTTATTGTCGGTTAGAGGAAATGTGGCCTTCGAAATAAGACTGTCAAACAAAGCTGCGCCATTGTTGGCGTACCGAATCTCGTAAATCAGTGAATTCAAGATTCCGCGTTCCGAGTAACCATACACTTTCATGGGCCAGTTTATCGCATGTAATGCGAATGTGACGACGAGTTGTCCACGCCGAAACTCTCACCAATGCACCGACATTTGATCACTTCCAACCTGCTCGACGCAGGGCTCGTCAAGGATGGTCATTTCACCCAATCCAATATGCCAGTAACTTCAAGGACAATCCTGATCGCCAAAACTGCGTGCAGTACAGCGAACAGACCAGGTATCCACCGTTCTGTGGTTGTCACCGCCCTGTAGGCCTTGCCTTGCCCCCCTCCAGCCAACTGCCACTCATACTTGTACATCGCCGCCGGCAGATGCTGCTCGAACTCGTGAATCACGTCAAACTTGACGCGGTTCAGGTCAGCGTGTGATTTGATGATCAAAAGCCAGAGCAGGGAGACGGATATCCCTATAACGGGAACAAGCAGCGTCCAGTAGCTTTCGCCGAAACTGGCCGACTGAAGCCCGTACAGCGCAACGAGGGCTGTGTTGAGGGTCAGAAGGTAATTGCTCGATGCGACCCGACGTGCGCTGACGTTCTCCGCGGACTGCACGTAGAGCTTGTACTGCTCCAGTAGATCCGTTCTGAAGCTATCCCCGTACGTCTCTTTCGAAATATGGAACAGGCGGCTGTCCGGCTGATCAGCCACAATTTATCTTGCTCCTTCGATAAGCAACTTCAAATTTACCCAAGTCCATTCGTATATCTTGTCCGTTGCGAGGGTATTACGTGGCTTAGTGCATGTTTTCTTAGGACGGCCCCAAAGCAAAAAATACGGCTTGTTCTCTTCTCGGGTGATGGTCATTTCCGCGGCGACACCTGTCGCTGTATGAGTGTGTTCACCGCAGATTACGATCGTCAGGTCAGTTCTTCGAATACGACTGCGAACCCTTTCTCTCCAATTGCTGTCGAACGGTTCATGTACCGACCAATCTGCAATATTGAAGGGTGAGTCTGGATTCTTAGCCTGACCAATCAACGCATTCCGAAGTTCTTCGTCGTGGTCAAAGTCAAAGCTGATGAACGCTCTCTTCATGGCAAATGTCAAACGCCTCCGCGAAGTGTTTATGCCGGTACCCACTCGCTGCCCAATGGCGGCCGCTGATAGTAGGCGCCTCGACCGTTCTCTCGATACTTGCCAGCTTTTGGTCTCATATGGAATCTACATCCGATGCCCATGGCACTGGCACCAACGGATCTTCATCCCCTTTCATGTCCGCCAAACGATTCCGATAGCGCCCTTGATAGCCAAGCCTACTCAGCAACATCAATTCAAAGTACCATTGACCCAACTCCCAAGCTTCCAGATAGGCCATATTGGAAACGTCGCCCAAGTCCTTCCGGGGATGAATCAAATCGTTGCGAACATCTGCGAGCGCATGTGGGCCTGTAACCCACTTCTTTCTTATAGATCTCAGTCCCTCGCAGTTCTCGGGGAGGTCCAGAGATATTTGCAGTTTGCTCAAGGCTCTCCCGATGAATTCACCCGTCCTTTCTCCCTTATTTTTTTGACCATTGAGCACAAGATAAGAAAACCCCTCCAAAGCCGCCAAGGTAAGAATAGCTCCTATGTACGGGGCGCTTACGTTACTCTGCAAATACCAGTCAAATGCTCGCAACGTTGCGCCCTTCCTTGCTGTTTGACTCTCAAGCAGAGACAAAAACTTTGGAAACAGATCAGAGAGGATGTCACTGTTGAATCGCATGAACGCCGAATGGTAGTCCAGCCAAGGTTCCGAGTGGTGCGCTCCCCATCGGACCCATGAATCCCGGCCCACTTCATCTTTACCTCTGACAAGGGCCAAGCTGCAGGACGCTCCACGAGCAATCGATAGAAAGAATCGCAAGGCTTCGAGAAGTGGTTCGACATCTTTTGCCAGAAACGTAGCCCCGTCCGAGCAAGTAATCGAACCTTTGTACGTGATGCCGTGCCCTCTGGACTGTTTCAAAGCCTTTTCTGCTTCCCTTATGTTTGGCACACCCGTGATTTCTATCCACCATTCAGACGTTTCTAGTCTTGCATTAGGAATTCGAACACATTGTTCGCCGTCGTCGATCCATTTATCTTGCATTCCATAAAACTGCGGAAAATCGAGGACGGCAAAGGACACCTCTTGAAGCGGACAATCATTGTCAATCACAGTTACGGGTTGACTAACAGGAATCAGGATCACTTTTTCTGGATTAAAGTATAGAGCCCCAAGTAGGACTTCCAACCGAGCCCCGTTGCGAAGCTCTATCTCCAGGCGATCTCCCCCGCGAGTCAGGTTGGACAGTGTGTTTAACTCGATTTCAACTCTTGGAGAGGGATAGAGTTGAAGGACAACGCCCACTGGTATGTTAACGCTTTGTCCATCAATTTTGACGATGTCTGTTTCCACGAGAGGAATCGGCTGGTTTGGTTCACTTTCAATTGGCCTAATCAGATCTGTCATGGTTTTCCTCGTATCGATTTCGGACTCACAACTCGCCAAGAATGATTCACCCTGTTGGTCTACAACGGACAGCATAGCAGCGATCATACATCTCTCCACTACCCTCAACTCAGCCCTACCAATTTGGCTACGTTTTCGCCTTCGAACCATTGAATGATTCCATCACATCCCTTAGCGTGCGGCAGTCGGAACAGGACATCAGGCAAGATGGGGGCGCTGCTTTTGTATGGATTGAGATAAAGACAGACGGAGGCATTCTGGACATTCCATATGTCAATCCTCTGGCACATCAAGACAGCATCAATTTGACTGTATTGAGGCCAGATTCCGTCTGGCTTACGAACCATCTGCGAAGGCAAATCAGGATTCTCCAAGGAGTACAGAAGCTGCTGTTTACCGAATAACACGTCCATATCATTGTCTCGGCCGTTGTAGAAAATGTCCCTCGCCTTTATGGCGACGACATAAGGCAAGTGAAGTTGACCATATTTGCGAGCCTTTGCCTGCAGTACTTTTTGCACTGGGAGCACACTGTTTGTCCACTCAGCGCGAAAAGGTTCAATGACGATTTGTTGACGCCTTCTCCCTTTTTCTCGACTTTCCCGAGCAACAGGGTATAGTCACCCCTCTAAACTCCAGGTCCCACACTCAATCCTTCGCGAAGGAGCTGCATACTGCCCCTCGGCATCGATCAGTTGCTGAACATTGTCCGGGTCGTGATCATCCAATAATTTCTGGAATACGGGGACTACATCCTTTCGACCCAACGTCTTCAGTAGCTCACCCTCCATATGGATACCAATATAGAAATGTGGCGAGCGCAATTTATTTATTTTGTCTATCACGTCCTGCGAATTCTTGTTACGGGTAAAGGGGCCCAACTCTCGACCAACAGTTGATGCTTCGAGATAAAAGTTTTGCTCCCCATACTGCACAAAAAAGTCGGGACGGGTACTAACACCAAGAATCTCAGGATGGACCGTCAAGACGCATCCCAGACGAGTAAACAACTCATGCAAAAGCAGTTCGAAGAGTGCTGCTTCATGGGCGTGATTATCGGTTAGACGGAATCTCGATCGCAGTGCTGCCTGTTCTTCACAAGGATATCTCGCGAACCATGACTCAAAAAGCTCCCTGATGCGTGCTCCCTCAGGCCACTCATATTTGTTCAAACACTGGTACGCCGATGTAGGAGGATTGTCAATGTCCAGTGGCTTCCGCTTGATTTCGTCAAAAAGCAACTCAGTCATATCGCGTGCCCTAACCTTTCGGAATTGTTCTCTGAATAATCGCCAACGATTGACTCGATTACCTCCCGTGAACACCCAGCTATTACCGTACTCTGTTGGAAAATACTCTTGTTGATTTCTCGGATGTGTCTGTCGTTTGCGGAAACTACCTTGTCACGCTCCCCAGGACAAGGGGTAACCGCCACATCACGAGCAAGCGGCAACCAGACTTCAACGGTAGGATCAGCCAGGTGAGACCGTCCAGGATTCGACATCTTCACGACTGGATTGCTTCCGATGACGAAACTTCGCTTGGGCTTCGGTTTTCGGATTACGGCAACGCCGATTCTCTTCTCTGAAAGAACTCCGGACACCTTGACAGAAGTCATTCTTACGTTCTGGATACTGCTATTCCTGAAGAGTCTTTCCATTGTCTCTTCATCGTCCAGTATCGACAGTTCACGATCAGAAAATGGTTGAAACCGCCCTATGAAATCAAGCTTTCTACGCATTTCTTGAAGAATCTCTTCCTTATTCTTCTCCCGCCTCTCTGGCACGCGTTTGAACTGGATGTAGGTAAATTCCACCCAGACATCCTTTTCAGCTACCGACAGATTCGGGGGGCACCCCCGTCGAGCAGCGTTGACAATCTTCTCGATCACTGGGCTTGCGTCGCTGTCGAGACGCGCAAGAAACTCTGTCTCCACGGACACATCCTTCGTTCCGTCGCCGTCAACTTGTGTGTAAAAGTCTCCTTCTACGAAAAGATTCCTGGGAGTCCTCTTCTGAACACCCTTATGAGGACGCCGGCTGTCGAAAACGTGCAGGATACCGTCTGGGTCCGCGAACCGTTTCGAATGCATCTGGGCAATGTAATGGTGGCGTTTAGGTCCGCTCATAGTTTGTTCTCAATTGATTTTGTATCAGCCAAGTCCTTCCCTGCATTCCAGCTCTTTGTCCGCAACTCTCCGGAAATCAGTTTCGGCATCAGATAGTCACGCAAACACACAAGGTTATCGTTACTTGCTCTCCTGCTGACTACCTGCCTATAGAAGGGGCTTGTGGTTTCTTCGTGCAGTCTAATAAGCTCTACTGGTGGGCATAGGACACGCATTTTCTTGAGATGTGTCGGGCCGAAATTCTTCTGAACGCTTCCTGAAGCCAAAACCCTCATTTCGTCCAAAAAAAGGGAGTTATTCAGGTAGCCGTAAAGAAAGCTGAATGAAGATCGATTTTTAACCGGACGAAATCGGATCACACTAGTGTTCAACACCAGCGGGAGATGTGCTTTGCGTACAATAGCAATTCTTCCAAGGGTCCCTGAGGTAGAGACAACAATGTCCCACTCCTGGAGGTGGAAGTGTGCGTACTTCCCATCAGCTTCCTCGGTCTTTATCCGGTTTGCCGTATCCAAATGAAGATCCCCTTTTTGGATGCAACGGATGTTGATAAACCTGGTACCCTCCAGCGAATTTGTGTATTGCCAGTGCCTTATGCCCGGGCCTTCTCTGAAATCCATGGCTTCAGGCAACGGAACTACCTCCCACCCTTCCGGAATCTCCCCCAACTCTGACTCCACCATCCCGTCAGGAAACAGATCGTACATCTCCGCCGGCATACCGGGCAGCGACTGGCCGCGGCGCCAGCGCCCCTCCATCTTCGCCCGCACCGGCTCGAAGTCCACAAACCAGGACTTGAACAGCGCGCGGGCCATCTCCTCCAGCGTCTCGTTCATCCGCCGGTTGAGCTCGATCTTGTCGTCCAGCGTACCGAGGATGTGGGCGATGGCCTTTTGCTCGGAAACATCAATCGGAGCGCTGACTTCAAAAGATTCGATCATCTGCTTCGTAAGCGCCTTCCGAGTACTGCCCGAATCGGCCCAGGAAAGAAGCATCGACTGGACGTGCGGGGAGACGAGATAATACCGCAGAAATCCTGCATCCAGCTTTTCTGGGTCCGGTCGGACAATCGCAACGTGCTGATTCACGCGCGCGGGAAGTATCTCTGAATCGACCTGGCACACACGTGCCACCGAGTCGCCGGTAATGTTCAGCAGTACGTCTTCTTGCAGGATCTCAACGTTTCTCAGGTCGTCAGCTTGCTCATCACTGATGAAAGCCAGGCCTTCGCGATGGAAGCCATCGTTGTAAACGTTTTGACTCCGAATCAACGAGAAAGGACCCTCCTGCAAATACGTTTTCTTCCCACCTCGTGGCGTCGCTCCGCTGCCGATCTTTGTGCAGACGTCACCAAGTATCAAGTCCCGCCATTCGCTTCTCCAATTGTTCGAAATATGATCACTCATGGCACTCTACTGTTGTCTCTCCGTCAGCACGACAAAGGCTTTCTCAATCTCACGGCGAAAACTCTCCGGCAGGCGCGCTCAGTTCCGCGCCGCCACCAGGAACGGGGCTCGTTGACGCCTGTCTGAACAGCGGCTAGCACGCCCAAAGTGCGGCCAGTCCGCCGAACGGCCGCGCAGCTGCGCACAGAAAATCCAATACGCCCTTGGTGTTCTCCGTGTCCCTCCGTGTCTCTCCGTGGACAAAAGGTGTTCTCCGCGCCCCTTCGCGTACTCCGCGGATCAAAGAAAGGTGTTCTTCTCTTACTCGACAGTTCACTAAATACTGCCGTTCCGGCCGTCCCTGGCCTTGACCGCTGTCAAACCCTCCCAGCCATTTACCGCCTTGCCGTCAATGCGAATCTTCCTGGCCGGCGGCAGATCGAGGACTTCCCGAACAGCGGCAAATGCCTTTCGTCGGGTATATCCCCAGGGCGGATCGCCCCCAGCCTTCACCATCAGTTTCCATAACGCCGAGGTCGACGTGCGATCGTCCGACTTCCCCGTCTTGGCCAAATGTGCAGCGACCCAGTTCGAGAATGCTCTACCTGCTGGGAGCACTTCCCCCTCTTCCACGGCGGCAAAACGCACCCCCACCCACCCATTGACCACCTTGCCATCAGCCCAGATCTTTCCCGTTGGAGCCAGGTCCAATAGGGAGCGCAGCGCGGTGACGAAAGCGCGTCGGTTGTAGCCCCAGGGGGAATCGGTGCCTGCCGCTTTCACCGCCTCCGCCCACACCTCCGCTGTCGATACCTTGTCACCGGGTCGATTGGTCACCGTCAGGGCGGCCGTAGCCCAGTCATGGAAGTCGACGCCTACCGAGTCGCGGCGCAACCGTTCACGAAGGTCGCCTACCGCGCCGGAGATGGCAGGCGGTCGGTCAGTCTTCACTGCATACTGAACGAGCAGGGCCAGCATCGCCTCTCTCGCCTCCGGTTGCTCCAGATCGGCGCGCAGCCCCGGATCGCGCTGGTCCAACGGCACCGCGGGATAAGGCAGCGGGCGCAGGCGCTCATAGAGGCCGCTGTCCATCGTCAAGCTGGGCACCTGGTCGTCATTAAGGCTGATGAACATCGTTGCCGTTACCCGCCTCGTATCGCCGAAGCCGCTGTGCAGGCCCCGCCATTTCATCTCATCCCCGCCTGCCAGCTTCTTCAGCCTGCCGGTGGACAACGTCGCGCTGGACTCAAGGTCGCTGTCGATCACGACGCGGCACCGCGTGAAAGGTTCCATTTCAGGCGAGAGTCCGGCGGTCGCGCTGTTGACGTTGCGCTGGGTCAGCGCCCCCTCCGCCAGGGCGTCGGCATACGCCCCGAGGGCCAGCCGCACCGCCGTCAAAAGAGTCGATTTGCCGCCGCCGGGCGGTCCGACCAGCAGATAGAGCGTGCGGTCCGGGTAACCGCGCAAGGCATAGCCAAGGGCGGACAGAAGCCATTCGCGATGCGCATCCGACAGATGGGCGGTCAGCCTGTCCACGGCCGGGTGGCGGGCCTGCGAACTGTAGAGCACGCCGGTGCTGCGGGTCACCAGCTTGTCGCGCGCCCGCGCAGCAGGCAGCAGGTCCCCCGTATGCAGATCGACGACGCCGTTTTCGCAGCCGAGATAACGCAGATCCGCGTCCAGCTCCGCCTTCTTCGCCAGGGTGAGTTCGTGGAACGCCGCAGGCGGCTCCGCCTGCTTTTCCCAGTGCGCGATCATTGATCCGGCCAGTTGTATACCCTCTTTGCAGGCGCGATTCCGCTCCGTGGCGCGGAATGCCTTGACCGTGTCCGTGAAGGCCTTGTCATTGTCAATAAGGCTGGGGAGCCGATCGCGGTGCTCGACCACCAGTCGCAGCCAGTGGGCAGCCGTCGCCCAGTACAGTCTCCGCACCTGGTCATCCCCAGGCAGCCAGATGCCGTTTGCCTGCAGGACGTACAGCGTACGCGTATCCACGTCTACGGCGCTGAGCAAGTCGGGCGCATAACGTTCCAACATGCGCCGCACATGATGCAGCTCGGACAGTTTTTCATGGATGCGGTTGAGTTCGGAGGGGAAAGGAGCGCCGGGATCTGTCTCTTCCCGAATTGCCGTCCGAAAACCAAACGTCCCCAGCGGATGCCCCCTGTACCCCCCTTCCCGTGCCAGTTGGATTATGGTGCCAATACGCGCCTCGCGGCCGTCGTAGCTGGCAAAACCATCCCACTGTTGTTGCGTACAGTCGGTGGCGGGATCGAATTTCTGACCTTGGGCTGACCAGTTCCTCCATAAGAGGAGGTCATAGCCCTCCCGGCGCAGCGTGGCGCCGATCTTGATCCAGGTAGTGCGATCGCAGTCGGGGTCGATGTGCCTCAACATCAGGTCCACCTCGGCAGAGGACGGCAAAGCATGCTTGCCCACAGAAGGACGGGGCGGACGGACATTCCGTGTTGGCAACCAGGCCAGAGGGACGGCATCGTGGTTCACGTATGCATTGGGATCCGCGGCAAGATAGCGGGCCCGGGCGAGGTCTTTGCCTGACTTGTCGACCTGCGTATCCACGAGATGCTCTTGAATTGCATCGACAACGGCGCGCCAGGCCGTCGTGTGTTCCTGGGCGGTTGCAGGAACCGGGTCAACCGCGGCCAGGGCCCACATGCCGTCGGCGACGCTCAAAGCGGCCAGGGATATAAAGGGGAGTTGCCGCAGTTGCTCGAGCAGGGCCGACTTCCTCTCCTCGGACGGGAGGTCGTCGAAATCGACGGGGATGTAGCCGGAATGCTTCTCCAGGCCGGACCTGTTGCGCTGGGAGAACAGGCCGGCAGGTGTAAAGGCCGGCAGTCCCTTCTTTTTTGCCTGGTAGTAACTGTCTTTGCCGTGCTGCCGGTAGTGGGCCCGAATCGCATTCGTCATAAAACGCACGTCGGGCACCTGAGCATTGCCTGCTGGGATTTCGTTGCGACGTATCCACTTTTCGAGTTCAGGCAGGGAGAACGCCCCGACAGGTTTGCGGGACAGGACTTTTGGGAAGAGTGAGAAAGATCTTCCGCGCGAGGAGCTGTCTGTGGTAGGATTGGATTGCCTCTGCATTGAGGTGATGTCCTTTCAAGAAGGCCGCGTTGACCTGGAAAGAAAGCGCGGTCTTTCTTTTTTGAACGCTTTTTGCATCGCGTTCCAGTTACCTTACCATCCCTTCCACTGCTTTACAAAACTCTCCTATATATTTCTCTACATTGGGAGGTTTGTCAAGTAGTGGTAGGAAGTGGAAGTCAAGTGGAACGCGGCTGGAAAACGACCATCCCACCCCCAACCGCACAACTGCCGAAAACAAGGCTGCCGCCGCAGAGCAGCGCGTCGCCGCTTGCATTGGCGAAGGCGCCGACCTCGTCGGCCCAGTCATCGCGGCGCGGGCTTACCGGCTGGTCGCCGCTGAATTCGACCTGTTTGAACTCCCAGGCGCTGTCCTCGCCGAGCCGCAAACGGCGCAGGATCTCTTCATCGTTGTATGACATCAGCCACCTCCGGATCTGAACGCCTGCCGCGCCGGCCCACACCGTTCTTCCACCAGCACTACGTAATCCCGTCCGATTTCGCGCTGAAAACTCTCCGGCAGGCGCGCCCAGTCCCGCGCCTCCACCAGAAACGGGATCGTAGACAGCCGCAGAGCTTCCTCCAGGTCGACAAGCTGACCAATCGGAATCGCCTCCAGGCCGGACGCACGCAGAACAAGGTCCAGATCGCTGCCGCCATGGCTGTGGCCGCTGACCCGGCTGCCGTAGGCCCACACCTCGACACCGGGCACATGTTCGCGCAGAATCTCTTCCAGCATGCGGCGGTGTCTCGCCTTCAGATGCAGCCTGTCACGCATCCCGCCCCCCTTCGATCACACCGGCTAACGCCTCCGCGTCGACAATGAACTGGGGCAGCAGTTCCAGCGTCCTCTCAGCGAAATTCTCCCCGTATTCATGCGCCGTGTCATTGCGGGCAACACGGTATTCCAGCCAGCGTTCGCACGCGTCGTCGCCGATCAGGCAATGTCTGGCGGCGTAACGGAAGACATCATTGAAGTAAAGCTGGTCCGCCTGCCGGTTGCTGGCAAAGTAAGGACGCAGCCGCCTCTTCAGCAATCGGCCGCCCTGCTCCAGCACGAGCTCAAACTCCTTCACACAGGCCGCGCGGTAGATCTCATACAACACGTCGCCCGGTTCACACTCCTGCAGCCCTTCCCAGGCAACTCTGAGCGTACCGATGCAGCGATTCAGATGGTCGGTGTTAATGTTCATTCCCATCTCCGCAGACTATCTGTTTTCACCTGCGTACGTCGCAACCCGAGGTCAACCTTCCTGTCCGGACACAACACAAAACGCCTCTACGCTGCATCTGGATCCGGGCGCCGCCGCAACTTCCTTCTCGGCGGTGTTAACGCCTCCGTACGCGGCTATGGGGCCAGCAGGAACGCCTTCAGGCTCGGTTTCGCCACGCTTTCCAGTCTGCGCCACTGTTCAATCGACACCAGCACCGCGGTCTCTTTCCCGTGCTTGGTGACAATCTGCGGCCCTTCTGCATGACTGGCTTCCAGCAGCTCGCTGAAGCGCGCCCTCGCCTCCTGCACTGGCCAGATGTTACCCATGCTTCCCTCCGGTCAACAAAACGTTTGCGAATTCAGCCGCGGGTCGATTTCGTCAGATGTGAAATCGATCTCCGCGTCGGGTCTCTGCAGAAGCACATCCGCAGGGATGCCAAGATGCTCGTGCAAGGCGCGCGCCATCGAAAGCGTGATCTCACGCTTTCCGGAAAGGACCTCCGTGACCTTGGCGCTGCTGCCAACAAAAGGGATGAGATCCCTCTGGCTCAGGTTGGCCTGGTCCATTCGAAACTCGATTGCAGAGATAGGATCGGGCATCCCAATAGGGTAATGCTTGTTCTCGTAAGAGTCGACCAGGTCGTCAAGCTCTTCGTCTTCAGCACTTCCCATCTCTGCATCGAATATTTCGTCGATTCGCGCCAACGCCGCTTCGTATTCCTCCTCCGTTCTGATGGCTCTGAACTCTGGACGCATCGTTTCACCCATCTCTCCTCTCTTTTTTGCTGACCGTGTGAGACCAGCAGGTTGACCGCACGCGAAAAGAGCAGTAGATGTTCTCCGTGTCCCTCCGTGGACAAAAAGATGTTCTCCGCGCCCCTCTGCGTCCTCCGCGGATCAAAAGCAGTTAAGCCGTTCTCCGCGGACCCTAAAACCCAAGAGACTTCAGATTATCAGCGATCGCGTCGTCCAGCCTGCGCGCCTCCGCCTGCTGGGCCCGCCACTGCCCCGTCAGCTGCGCCATCTTCTCCGCAAAAGGAACGCCGTCCTCCTCCTGCGGCGGCGCCCCGACATAGCGGCCGGGCGTCAGCACGTACCCATGCTTGCGGATCTCCTCTAGGTCGGCGCTCCTGCAGAAACCGGGTAAGTCCGCGTACGCGTCCAGGCCTTCCTTGCCGAGCCAGGCGTGGTAGGTGTCCGCAACGCGGGCGATATCCTCGGCCGAAAGGTCGCGCTGGGCCCGGTCCACCATGTAACCCATCTTGCGCGCGTCGATGAAAAGGGTCTCCTCGCGCCGCTCGCCGTCGCCCCGGCCCCGTGAGAGGAACCACAGGCAGGCCGGTATCTGCGTCGAGCGGAACAGCTGGCCCGGCAGCGCCACGATGCAATCGACAAGGCCGGCCTCGATGATGCTTTTGCGTATCTCACCCTCGTTCGACTGGTTCGAAGACATCGAGCCGTTCGCCAGTACGAACCCCGCCATGCCCCGCGGCGCCAGGTGATAGAGGAAATGCTGCACCCAGGCGAAGTTGGCATTGCCCACCGGCGGCGCGCCGTACTGCCAGCGCCTGTCGTCACGCAGCCGCTCGCCGCCCCAGTCGGAGACGTTGAAGGGCGGATTCGCCAGAATATAGTCCGCGCGCAGGTCCGGATGGCGGTCGTTGTGGAACGTGTCGCCGTACTCGATGCGGCCGTCAATGCCGCGGATCGCCAGGTTCATCCTCGCCATCCGCCACGTCGTGTAGTTGGACTCCTGCCCGTAGATCGAAATGTCCGCCCGCGCCCTGCCCCCGTTGCCGTTGCCGCTCGCGTGCGCCCGGATGAACTCGATCGACTGCACGAACATGCCTGAAGAGCCGCAGCACGGGTCGTACACCCGCCCGCGATAAGGCTCCAGCATCTCCACCAGCAGCCGCACGACGCTGCGCGGCGTGTAGAACTCGCCCCCCTTCCTGCCCTCCGCCAGCGCGAACTGCTCCAGGAAGTACTCGTAAACGTTGCCCAGCACGTCGGTCGCGCGCGCCTCCGCTCCGCCCACCTTGATGTTGCTCACTAGGTCGACCACCCTGCCCAGCCGCGTCTTGTCCAGCGCCGGTCGCGCGTACTCCTTGGGGAGTACATCCTTGAGCGCCGCGTTGTCCCTCTCGATCGCCGTCATCGCGTCGTCCACCGCCTGCCCGATTGTAGCCTGCCGCGCCTGGGCCTGCAGTGTCGACCAGCGCGCCGCGCGCGGCACCCAGAAAACGTTCAGCGCCCGGTACTCGTCCGGGTCCTCCGGATCCGCGCCTTCGTCACGCTCCGCCTCCAACTGCGCCCGCGCCTCCTCGAACGCGTCCGAGATGTACTTCAGAAAGATCAGCCCCAGAACCACGTGCTTGTACTCCGCCGCGTCCATGCTGCCCCGCAGCGCGTCGGCCATGCGCCACAGTTCGGCTCTGTAGTCGGCAACGTCGACGCCGCCCGCCGAACTGGTGTCCGCCCCTTTCCGTCGTTCCGCCGGCCGCTGCTGTCGGGTTGAAGCCATAACCGGTTGCCTCCTGAAAGCTGTAGTCAAATAGTCCTGAGGATTCCCCAAGAATATGTTCCCTCCCTCTGATAGTCAATTATTGGGGAAAGTGCAGTCCCTGACCAGCTGAGGCACCGCTCCCCAAAACGCGCGGTGATATATTGTCAACCCGGAGAATTCTCGTTTGCCTACTATAACGCGCGTAAGATAAACTATCTCTGCCAGGTTGACCAAAGGAAACCTGAAGCCCATGACAGAGCAACGAAAAGCAGTCGCCTATATCAGGGTCGGCACTGGAGAACAGGCCATCAGCGAGCTTTCCCTCGAAGCCCAGCATCGCGAGGTGATCGCCTACGCTGAACGTTCCGGCCTGAACATTGTCAACGTCCTCGCCGACGAAGACGAACCGGCATCCACGCTCAACCGCCCCGCCATGTCCGTGCTGCTCTCGCACATCGACAGCGGTCAAGTCGACGCCGTGATCATCAGCAAGCTCGACCGGTTAACCCGCAGAATCAAGGACTTTATGTCTCTGTTGCAGCGCATGCGAAAAGCGAAGCGCGCCGGCGGCGGCCAAGGCGTTGATCTGATCAGCAGCGCCGAATCCCTGGACACCGGCAGCGCCACCGGCCAGATTGTAATCAACATCATGGATTCAGTATCACAGTGGGATAGAGAGGTGATCGGAGAGCGCACCAGCACCGCCCTGCAAGAGCTCAGAGCACAGGGAAAATCCACCGGAAATCCCTACTATGGCTTCGAAGCCGGCGAGGACGGGAAACTCATCAAAAACGAGCACGAACAAGCCGTCCTGCAGCGCGTCGCCGAACTGCGCGCCCAGGGCAAAAGCTGGGCGAGAGTGGCCAGCACGCTCACAGACGCCGGCGTACGCACCCGCCGCGGCACCGCGTTCAGCCGCCAAGGCCTGTCCAAAATCGCAAAAAGAGCAGGGATCCAATAAAAGAGGACGGCCCCGATCCGTCAATCGGGGCCACTACCACTGAGACCCACACGTCAAAGGAGCCTCGCCCACATGCTAACACACAGCACACTCAATCGCATACCCATCGCAACGGCCGCCGAAGTCGCGGCCCGTCTCCCAGGCACACGGCGCGAAGGCGCCGGCTACCGCACCCGCGGCTACTGCCACGGCAGCGGAGACAAGTCGTCCTCCGCATCGCTGGTATTCAGCGACCCGCCCAGGCCTGGAGAACAGTCTCTGCACGTCCACTGCTACAAATGCAGCCCGCAGACGCCGGCAGAGCGCGACGCCATCCGTCACACCCTGCAAAAGGCAACCGGCCTGCAACTGTGCCGGTGCCGCGCTTGCTGGGAAGCACACTACGCAGGGAAGCCGTTCACCGCAACACCCCGGGCCCGGGCGCCGGCGTCGGTTACGACAAAGCCTGCGCCGCCGCGCCACGCCAAGAGAGACACGGCCGCCTACGCCGCCGAACTGTGGGCCGCAGCCCGCCCGTCCACTTCCGGACCGGCAGAACAGCATACCGTAGGCCGCTGGTTGGCCGCGCGCAAACCCCCGATCCGCTGGCCTGCAGGTCGGCCGCTGCCCGAAACAGTCCGGTGGCTTGCCCGCAGCCACCGCATATTCCCCCGCGGACAACCGGATAGCCCTGCCGCCGGCGCGCTGGTCATGGCCATGCGCCCCCTGTCCAACCCCGCCGGCCCTACCCGCAAGCTGCATATGGTCGCCATCGACGCCAAGGGGCGCAAAGCGCACCACTGGCAGGCAGACAAGCGCGGCGATAAGCACACCTACGGCCAGGACGCCGCCGCCTATGGCCTGCTCTGGAAACAACGACCAGCGGGCGAACACGCCTGCGACCTGCACGTCGTCGAAGGCCTCGCAGACGGATTGGCGCTACTCACAGCCCTGCCGGAGGATCAGGTCGTAGCCGTCTGTGCCGGCCTGCGCTACAGCGAAATCGACCCGGGCTGGTTCGCGTCCGTTACCCTGTGGCCCGACGGCGACGAAAAGGCGTTGGAAACAGCGCGCCAACAGGCGCAGCAGTGGGCAAACCGCGGCTACACTGTCCCAATCAAGCTGCTACCGAAAGGGGAAGATCCCGCAAGCATGAACTGGAGAACACCATGACGGCTACACCCCTGCCCAACGGAACCGAAGGAATCACACCTGACGAAGTGCCCGCAGAAATCCATGCCCCGCTCCCGGGAACTAAGGAGCTGAAACGCATAAACGCAGCCATCGCCGCCGGCAGAACGCCGGACAAGGCTGACATCGAAGCCGTGCGCCGGCTACGCCCCCCTGGGGGAATGTCCGAAACAGAGGTCCTCCAGCTGATCGAAGCCTTGCACAGCGATAATTCCGAAGTCGCACGACATGCATGGACCCGGATTAGCAAGCTGATCAGATACCGCAGCTGGAACGAACAGACAAAATGGGACTTCCAAGCCCCTGATCGTAAATGGCTGATCAAAGACTGGCTGCCGCTCGGCCGCATCGGCCTGCTCACAGGCGAGGGTGAAAAGGGCAAAAGCCTGTTGGCTTTGCAGCTGGCAGCGAAAATGGCCGGCGGCGGCGGCCACTGGCTGGGACGCGGCGTCAAGGAGACCATGCCGGCCGTATCAGAAGGCGTCGCCGTGATTGCAAATTGGGAAGACGAAGATGACGAGGCGCGCCGGCGCCTGAACTGGATCGAAAACGCCGAACGCGCAGACGGCCAGCCTACACCCCTGGCGAAGCGTGTGGGCGAAGGCCTGCGCTACCTGGAGATGGCCCAGGCCGGCCCCGTATGGACGGCCGACGGCCTCTCCCTTATCGGCCGGCAATTACGCGACTACTGTGAAGAACACGACGCCCGCCTGCTTGTTCTCGACCCCCTGATCAACGCCTACGGCGCATCAGAAAACGCCAACGAGGAGGCCGCTCACTTCATGGCCGACTGGGGCGGCTGGGCGCAGGAAGCGAAATGCGCCGTCCTGATTTGCCATCACCCGCCAAAAGCGGATAGAAGGGACAGACAGGAGGGCGCCGACCACGGATTCAGAGGTGCCAGCGCCTTTTCCGCCGAGGCCCGCTTTTACTGGCATCTGACCGACAAGAAGGAAAATGACGAGCCGGCGATTACCGTGTTAAGACGGCGCAAAGGCAACTACGCAGACCCGAACGCGGCGAAGGAAATATACCTGGACAAATCACAGAAAACCCACTGGATTTGGCGCGTTGCCGCCGACCAGCCCCAACAACAGGCCGATAGCGATCCAAACAGTGCTTCACCACGGAGGCCAAAAACCGATGACGTTTAAGGAGAGATGGGATGACCTGTTCGGGCAGCTCTTGGTCAAACTCGACCGGCCAGACGACACGCCACTCCCGGCGCCGGCTGACATTGTCGGCGCTCTGCCGGAATTCTGGATGGCCGAAGGTCTGGCGACCTACGCCGATCGCTTCGACGCCCTGATAGACGCGGCCGGGCTGAGCCGCGCCGGTATGCTGCTGACCGATCAGGGTCTGCCGGTGGTAATCATCAGCGCGGACACGGCCACATCCGGCTCACACGGACCGCTTGGGGAACTGATCGGCGTTGATTTTGCCGACGCCCTTCTGAGCCTGCATGCAACAATGGATCAGTGCGAACGCGAACCCGAGCTGATGCGCGACTATCTGACAGACAACGAAACGGTTAATCACTTGGTAAGCGGCCTCGAAGCGGTGTATGCGCTATGGGAAGCCTGCGATCCCGCCCGCCGGGAAGGCCTGAAGGACCCCTCGGCAGCCCTTATTGAAATCTGGTTACGTAAGAAGCCCGTGCCGGCGGATACCAGAAAGACTGGCATCGTACCGCGCGCGATCATTCGGGACACGGATCTGGAGGGAACCCTCTTTGATTTAACTGAGTACGTTCGACCGGAGACGGACGGCCAGGCGCGTTTGCCGGGCTTTGCACTGTACGATGATAGCGCGATTGCTCTGCCCCTTCAGCTGCGCGATTTCACAGGGCTCCCTCGAAGTCGGGGGCGCGGCGCGGCATTGGCGGATCGGATATGGGTTGAGGCAGTTATGTGGGAGCCGGTGGAGTACCGCTTCCTCTCTCGCCCCGTTTCCGTGTACTGGGATGAGTTCATCAATGCGTTAATGCCAAATGGCCGCTACTGCCAGCGCGACGCTGTCCGTATTGTCGAAGCTTTACGCATCGTCCACAATTTGCGACTACCCTGGCAGATAGGGAAGACCGGCGGGGCACGCGCCGTTGTAACGGTATTGGACATACCCCGCCGCTGGAATGCATATGAAGACGTCGTAACATTCGAGATAAACCTGCCTCCGGGCGTACGCGAGCGCGGCCCGCTGGTCTACAAGCCCGCCCTACGTGTGCTTGGTCAGAAATCTGCTCTGCAGTGGCGCGGATATCTGAATCTCTGCTATAAGTTCGATCGCCACGGCGCCCGTAATGGGCGGTATATCCAACCAACGCGTCCACGCCTGTTGCGCGATGTGCAAGATCGTCTGCTCCGCATTGATGGTACGCTGCTTCTGGATGGGGAGGGCAAACCGGTGAGGACGTGGATGATCCAGCACAGACGTAACAACGAGATAAACTGGGAGCCCAGGCCAGATATTGTGCCCCTCAATGATCGCGGGAAACCCGTCCCAACCTTGAAAGACGCCGCCCAGGAGCGCAACCCGGCAGCTGATCGCTACCCTGTTCTATCGCCCGAGCAGCAGGTCGCCCTGGTCTATCCGCCCGCGCCAAATACGCTGAGTAAATCAGCGCGTTCCATGCGAAGAGCACGGGCAGAGGACGCGCTGTCAAACATGGCCGACAAAGGCTACATTATCACCGAACACTTGGACGGAGGCGTGCGTATTCTGCCGCCGTCGGGATGGGGCGCCGGTTACGGTGGATGACTACATTTACGGTGAACCTTGACTGCATTTGCAGTGAACCTTTTGGCTTCTGACCAGAGAGGAACTGCCTTCCCCCTATACTTATATGCCCTATAAGGGGATAGAGGGGGTATGGGGGTGCAAACAATGGCGCCCCATACCCCTGTTAAAAGCAATCTCTTCCACCTGCGCCCCTGCCGTGGCAGAAGGTTGCGAACCGCTACATCCGGCAACGGCGAAACGATCCGGAAAAGCTGTCCCGCATGAAAGACCCAGACCCGCACGCTATCTTAAAGAGAATTTGAATCAGCGCCGGCACATTACCCCGATACACCCGGTTACCAAACCGCAATCCAAACACCAAAGCGCACGGTCGAGGAGGCTTGGCTGGCGAAGCGCTGATGTGGATGAAAGGCCAGCTTCCACATGAGGTTTGGGTACCGGACTCAAAGAGTGGCGCACTCCGGCTAGGACGCGCGCGGCATCCGGTTACGATGGATGACTACATTTGCGGTGAACCTTGACTACATTTGCGGTGAACCTAAACTACATTTGCAGTGAACCTTGACTACATTTGCGGTGAACCTTTTGGCTTCTGACCAGAGAGGAGTTGCCTTCCCCCTATATTTCCCTATATACCCTATATCCCTATAAGGGATAGAGGGGGTATGGGGGCGCAAACAATGGCGCCCCATACCCCTATTAAAAGCAACCTCTTCCACCTGCGCCCCTGCCGTAGCAAAAGGTTTCGGACCGCTACATCCGGCAACGGCGAAGCGGTCCGGAAAAACTTTCCCGTATCAAAACCTAGGCCTGTTTGGTCTCGGCGTCCAACCTCTCTATTGCCCCTGAGGAGGTCGCATAGTGTAAGTCATGGCCGATCGCTGTCCTCTCCTGTACGGACCTTCCTTCGTTGTCGCACACTTCACCACCAGTGGTAGAATGCTCCATGTACGGAAGCACGCCTTAAAGAGGGACGCAGAGACTACAGTGCCCGCCCAGGGTGGGGAAACCATTATGCCCACACGCCGACCTCGCGAAGAGACTGCCCGCCTGGGCGACGAGATATATGAGCGCGACATCCGTCCGCAGGTCGAGGCGAACCACCACGGGGAATATGTCGCCATCGACGTTGACAGCGGGAGTTGGGCCATCGCCGCCGACCTTCGGACGGCAGCCAAGCGTCTGCGGACGCAGCGCCTTGGCGCGATCGACGTCTGGCTGCTCCGGGTTGGATACCGGGCCCTGCATCACTTCGGGGGGCGTCCCATTTGGAGCGCCGGGTGATAGAGGGCGTGGTGAACGCCGCCTACGAGCCGGTAGTGGTTCTGACGGTACAAGGTCCATCGGGGCCGGCAACTGAAATCGAGGCGATAATAGACACCGGCTTCAATGGGTTCCTGACCGTGACGCCCGCGTTGGCGGCGGAGTTGGGATCGCCCCTCGAGGGCACGAGCCGGGCAACCCTTGCCGACGGCAGCGAGGTCACCTTCGATGTCTACGACGTTGCGGTGCTCTGGGACGGCCAGCCGCGATATGTCCTGGCCGACGCTGCCGGTACGACGCCTCTCGTCGGTATGCGGATGCTGGACCGCCACAACCTGAACATCGACATAGAGGATGAAGGACGCGTCATCATCCAGGCCAAAGAGTAGCCGGACTCCTCATCCTTTCCCGCCGCGGTTATCGCCTTCCGAGAATCTGGGAAGAATTGAGCCTGCCCCCCCAAGTCGCCGAGTGAAGACCGGTCTCACAGACATCCCAGCCCCAAAATGGCACAGCGACCACGGTCCGGGCCCGGGACAGCCCCGCTCCATCTCACGTCAAATTCCGCTGCGGCGAAGCCATCCTCTGTCCTGCTGGACTACACACGCAAACAATGTTGCCCTGACCCCTTCAAGGATGCGCTAATGCAGCCGGCAAATCCCTCATCCCAAGCCCCCGTGCGAGCTGTGTTCGCAACCCTCTTCCTGATCCTGTGCTTTCTTTTGGGTGGGTGTGGACATTACCGCGGGGTCGAGCCCTCCTTCGCACAAGACAGTTCGCCCGTCACCCTTACCTATATCGCCCCCGACGATTCGATTTTCTCTGAAGCTGAAAGCGTAGCGATTGAGCGATTCACGAAGCTTGCGCCGAACTTCGAAATCGACTGACAACTCTTCCAGCGCATCCTGCCGTCATCAGAGTACGAAGGGCTCTTCCGCCGGCGGGCAGGCGCATGACGGTCATGCTTACAGCCTCGTCGTACTTCACGCTGTCGATCAGGTCGCTGACCTGTGCCCGGTCTTTGCACCATCCACCAAGTTACGGGCCGGACGATCCGTTCAGAGGTGATAGGACGGCCATTCCGATGATCTCGAGAGATGATCGGATTCCGCTCTTGCGCTCGATCTCAGCCAGCCTGGATTTGGTCTCGATCTCAATTCTACGGCTCCAGCCGAGATACATGTTCCTAAGATTGGTATTCAGATCATCCTTTGAGAGCTGACGTTCGTTCCTGTTGAGTTGGCGCCTGGCGTGGGAGCGGACTGCGCTCTCCGCTTTCTCGATCAACAATCTGTCGCGCTCACCGAATACGGTGGCAATACCATTGAACTCTGACAGCAGAAACTGCTCCGCCCTTGTCTTGAGGTCCTCTACATCGAAGCTGTCGGCTGACAACCCATTTCGGGGGGTTGACATGGTCAGGAGCAGCCTCTGCGCACGCTCAACCGTCATCGGACGAACCTCCCCGGTAGCGTTGTCTACAGCGGCGCACAGAAACTCTGCCCTGGTTGCATATCCGTCCAGCGAGCCGATTGCCCATACCAGCGTGGTGGGTCTGTCCAATATGTGCGGCGGGACTACACTGAGACACCATGGCGTGTCAGACAACTGCCTCCTTTCTAGATGTCTGGCCAGCAGCATGAGGGGATGTCGGGTGTGGACGAATTCGATCCCGTCGCTTTCTGCAGCAAACGATACCCGCAGCCTCCGTCGCTGGTCCATTCGATTGCGGAATCGGACTATTTCGAGTCTCGCGTGATGCGTCGCCGGGTATGACATTAGCAATCCCTGGAGGGCGTCCCGCAGCCCTCGGCTGCCAGTCACATCGAAATGCCCATCAACTGTCGTCTTGACTATACTGTTCGGCAGGTGACGGGCGAGAATGGACAGTAAGAACTCGGCGAGTTCCACCGACGACAGGAACCGGGACTCGGCCCCCCTGATTTCCATCTGATCGGACTCGATCAGATGGCGCCCTTGCTCAGAAATGACGCTTGCCCTGCTAATCAGTTCCCGGTGTTGTTCATTGTTTTCTATCGCTTGGGCAGCTCGCTCAAGCCTCTCCTCCTGCTGCTGGGGCGTGAGACCTCGTCGGAACAGATCCCGCTCGAAGGAGGCGATGGTTTCACCAAGCACTACCTCCAGGTCGCCCAGAGCGCGTTCGAATATACCCAGTCTCAGGTAGAGCCTTGACAGAATTCTCGACTCTATCGTGCCTTCGCTGGCCAGACTGCGAACGTGGATCTTGTCAGAAGTCTGCCCTATCCGGTCACATCGCCCGATCCGCTGCTCGACACGCATCGGGTTCCATGGCAGGTCGTAGTTTATAACGACATGGCAATGCTCGAAATCCAGTCCTTCTCCAGCGACCTCGCTGGCAAGCAGAATCTGAAATTCGCCCCGCCTGAACTCGGCAGCGATCCGCTCCCTGCTCTTCTCGCCTCGCCGGCAATCCTCTTCTCTCGCGGGCGTGGGACCGTACATAAGTTCCAGAGAATAGGCCCTTTCCCTGAGCTTCTCAGCAAGGTATCTGAGCGTGCCTCTGAACGTCGAGAAGATCATGACTCGATCCGTCTTGAGCTCTCCGAAAGCCTGTTCGAGCATCTCGAAGAGAGCGTCGATTTTCCGGTCACGGAAGCGCAGGGCCGCACGCGCGAGCGGTTCCAATACCCTGATCTCGGCAGCGCTGAACCGGGCCTCGTGCTCGTCGTCCTCATCCTCGGTCGCGTACCTCAGTATCTCCGATGCCACCGCTGGGATGCAGCTGGCGGTCCTTCGCTCCGGCATCTGGGTGGCGAATCCGGGTGGAACCCCCTGGGCAAGCGCACGCTCAAAACAGATTTGATAAACTTCGTTGTAAAACGTTTGCTCTTCAGCATTGAACTTCATTATCCTGGTCGCCGCTTCCCTCGTAGGCCGATGTTCATCGACTTCTGATCGAAGCGTCCGCGTCATGTATGGACTAAGCGCCTGAAGGTCGCGGGCCGAGTCGACGACGACCGTTCGCTGCTTGATGTCCTCGATGTCCGATGTGGCCACGAGCTGTCGGAAGCGATTCCAGCCCGGACGGGAGTGGCCTCCAGAGGTTTCCAGCCTTTGAAGGGTACGGTCGGCCTCGTGCCTCCATTCCGGCGGCCTTCGCCTCACCAGGCTGATCCAGTCATTCAACTGCATGTCCCAGTGAAGTTGCTCCTCCAAGAGCGCCGGGTCCTCAGCCACGTCCACGCCCAAGACTTCCATCAGGTGCACAATATCCTGCAGATTGGTCTGAAGCGGTGTGGCGGTCAGGAAGACCGCGGCTCTCGACCGCGCGCAGATGAACTGCGCCACCATGTGCGACAGCGTGTCGGTATTGCGCAGGTGATGAGCTTCGTCGAATATGGCCAAGTCCCACGCTACCGGTGACTGCGCCAGGCGCAGCACGTGATTCTCCATGCGGATCAGCTCCAAATTGACTACTGACCTCGCAAACCTGGGAGGCAAAACGCCGTCTCGGTCCAGGGACACGAGAGCCTGCCGGATGTTCTCGGACGATAGCACCTCGAGACGCAGGTCAAATCGCTGGAGCATCTCTTCGCGCCACTTTCCCACCAGGGACTTTGGGCAGACAACCCATACATTTTCAAGGCCGCGCGCTGACCGGGACTCCAGCTCAGCCCAGATCAGGCCGGCCTCGATAGTTTTGCCTGTACCGACCTCGTCAGCGATGAGGAGGCGCTGATCTGGCGATTCCAGCATCTTCTTCACCGGCAGGAACTGGTGGTACAGCAGCCTGGTCTTGGATGCCCTGTACGACAGAAATTGGTCTGTAGCCGGATGTTCGAGCCTGCGCTGCGTCAGCGCCACTCTAAGACCTTCCGGGGTCAATTCAACAAGCCCCGGTACCGGTTCAAGCTCTTCTATCGGTACAAGCTTTGCGGCCCCGTCTATGAACACCCTGGCTGTTTCGCCCGAGACGGCTATCACCCAGCCGGCGGTGCCGGGATCGGACCTGTATCTCACCTTCATTTCTGGACTCACAGTGCTCATAGCTATTCGCCTATGCTCTCAAAAGAGCGCACAGAAATTCCCAGTGCGGGATGCTGTATCTAATCTGCTCTTCGAGAGCAATCGGTTCCGCGTGCTTGTCCTTATAAACGTTATAGAATCTGACTGGCAGGCCAACAAAAGGATTACCCATATTGTCTGTATCCTGAATGCGCTTGAGGATGAAGTCCCGCATTCGCTCCCAGCCAGGCGAACCATCCAAATCCTCAAAAGGCAGGTAGGTGTTGGGGTCCAGCAGAGCCCACTCACCGTATTGCAGCAGGTTGAAATGCCATCCGCACAGGCCAAGAAGGTCACCAAAGTGGTTGGTCCGGTAATCCGCTCTTGGAGGTACGACGTGGACCACGTTTACTTGCAAACTGCCGCCGGCCGTGACGAAAGCCCTACCGCAGATTTGGCAACGCTTGCCGTAGTCGCCATGGACCATGCTCCTGAACTCCTCCTCAAGCGCCCGCCCTTCTGGTCCAAGTTCAGTTCTTTCGACCAATTTCAGTTCGTGGCGTTCTGTCCGCCCCACATGGACCGATCTGACTGTAGAGTCCTTAGCTGATTGTGAAGTCTTAGGCCCTCCAATTGGTAGCACAACCAAGTTGTCGCTAACTGGAGATGGCGAAGTAACTTGGACACCATGAAAATGCTTGGCGAACGAGTCTTCAGGCTTATCCGCCTGAGCCCTGTCATCCTCTGGGGCGGCAGCATTTTCTGGTTCAGTTCCTTCAGATGCCAGCCAATCCCGTAATCTCTCTGGTGTAATATTGTTTTTCACTATGATGTCGATAGCCTCGGGTTCAACTCCGGTTTTTCTAGCCAGGTTATCAACAGCATGTGAATGAGGTTGCATGAACTCAATCTGCGAAAGTAGGAAGTCATCTGCCTCCCAGCCCAGATTAGTGAATGAGACGGATCCGGGCAACCTCAAGTTGCTATCTTCGTCCGGTATCCAAGGCGTTTCGTTCAATCGCTTGACGAACTGCGAGGGGAATCTGCGACTGTTCCAAGCATAATAGTGATACTCGTATGTTCCCCAAAAGCATTCGTGCGGTCCCCTATGTACAAGCTCAGTTAGGGATTGCCAGAGCATTCCAGCCTTTTCCCTCCGCTGGTCACTGGCTAGAAGTGGAAGCTTTTGCAAGAGCGCGTCTAGACCCAGCAGATTCCAATTGTTGATACCTTCAGTTCTGGTCGAACCATCCCCACGCCGCAATTGCCGTTTTTCTTCCCAGGTAAGGGTAGTGTCGTCCCGAATTGGTTTCAGGTAAGAAGTCGCGCCGCATGACTTTAACAGCTCTTGCACTTCCTCTCTACCTAAGCAGTCATAGCTATCATCGATGAATCTGACGGCGTCAACGCCTTCGAAAAGTTGCTTCAATTTCTCCGTGGGCAGGTAGACATCTCTTGGAGTGACATAAGACCTCAAGGAAGATCCAGACTCCACTGATCGGACAAACGGGGTTCCTCGTAGTTGTTTGATAAGCCGTTTCCGTTGCGAAGCCGAGTCGGAGGCAATGGCTCGTACGATACGGGAGATATCACTTTCGTATTCGTCATCGCCAGCCACTTGCTCGTGTCTTCGATACTTTGGGACTACGTTTTTCAGGACATCATCCACCAAGTCGGGCTCTCTAATCCCTAAAGTCTCAAGGAAGGACCGGGATTCGGCGGTTTCACACACAGAGGGCCTCACTGTCGGAAAGTCCGTCCGCTCTACCCCCGGAAGGAACGCCTGTGGCTGCCCTAAAGGAACGTGTTTGCCGTCTGTCAATCGGATCAATGGTATGTTCAGGTCCGAGGGGCGAGGGGACCGGCCGGTGAGCATTCGAATAATGGCGCGCTGTCCGTTGAGGAACTCATAAAGCGACCGTATCCAACTATCTGGCTGTCCTTCCAAGAATTCGCCTGTAAGGCGTCGAGTAATCCTTTCAGGGTCAACTTCCTCAACGCTCAACTCGCTCATCAGATATTCTCGAATTTGAGGAGCGCGATCCTGAGTAATGTCCGCGCTGAGCCAGGACACCTCGTTACCTTCTCCATAAAGGACTGAGAGTTGCTCGCTGGAAAAGAGTTGCCTGATTTCTTCACCTCTCCCAAGTAGTGCGTCCTTGGCTGAAGTGTAGCCCGAATTCATGCATGGCAGGAGAGGCTCCGAGGAGAGGGCCTGCTTGGTGATCTTGAAGAGAGGGGCAAACATGTTGGCATGGATTGGGGATGCGCTCGGGAATTTGAGATCGGAACCAGTAGTAGCCCCGAAACGTTGCGAATTGAGCGGCAGACAGCGCAAAACGTTTGTGCTTAGGTCCCCCCTGTCTCTGAGCCAACAAAGGGCCTGTCGGAGCAGGATGGAAGTTTCTTCCACGAGGTGATTGTTCCAAGGTACATGCGGTGGTACGTTGTCTCGGCTTGGAGTAGTCTGGTAAGGTCCTTGCATAAGAAAACCGAGATGTGTTTCAAGAGTGGTGGGAAAGAAGACAACCAATCGAGAGTCATTCACTGGCTGAATATTCTGATTGTCGGAATCAAGTAAGAAAGCTATTTCAACATGACCGGCGGGACTGCCCTCATCACGGGACACAGAGCGCGAAAAGACAAGCCACTCTGAACTGACGTCCTGGGCGCCGAACATCTGCCCAATCACCGTTACATGTCGAATCCCCTCGTCTATAGGCTTAGATTCCCGCAAGTAGTGGCCGTTGCGCCCATCATCAATATGCCACTCGACCTCATCAATCTGGCGCAAGAATAATAAGGAAGAAGCTCCAAGCCCTATAAGCCCCGTGACTATGTCGTCATACGTTGAGTCTCCGTTTGACTTTAGAGGAAGTAGAAAGACAGTGTCGTCCACACCTCTCTCGATCGGCGGAGTCGTCACAGGAAGGACGTAATTCTCGATGGCGAAATCCTCAGGGCCGGAATGAATCTCAGGGCGATCAGTAATGGCGTAAACAGATTTGAATCCAATGCCAAAACGTCCAATCGCTGTAAGGTCGTCTGCTTTGGCTGACTCACCTATTTCACATATCCCTCGGACATCGGCTTCATTGAATGGGCGACCGAAGTGACTGAACCGTAACTCGTTCTTCATCAACTTGAATGAGACTGCTTTTGAACCTTCCCATTCTGATCCCCGTTCTCTCAATGCGTCCTCTGCATTCTGAAGCAACTCAAATATGAAGTGCGCTCTGTCACTGTACAGGGCTGCAAGTACCCGACCGTAATTCCCGACCTTCGTGCCGTATTCCTGCTCCTTGTCCTTACGAATCTTTCTGTAGTCTAGTGCCATTAGCCTATCTTCCTCGGTGTGAATGGTGGTAAGACTTCTACATAAGCCCGTGCGCCATCGTTTCTCAATAGCGACCGTTATCAAGAATTCCTGGAGCCGTGGTAATTGGGAACCCGTTGTCGGTGCCGGCTAGCCTACCCGAATCGTCTTTTCGTCGCCGGCGTTTTGGATGAGTTCATGGGCCAGCGTAGTCTTTTCGCTCAGGCCTCCTAACTGCTGCTTAATTTGCAACATAACATCGCCAGCCAGGCTTCCTCAACAGTGACAAGGTGTATAATGGCCCGATTCACCAAGCACGTGGAGGGCCAGTTCTATAGTCAAAGTCCGTCGGTGCGAGCAACAGCTATGCACGCATACGGGAAGTTCTGCCCCTTTATCAGCGTCTTTCATCGGGAAGCGGTGAGCCCATCACTCCAGACCTCACAATCTTCCCATGGAACGGAGAAGCGCCTGCGCGTAACCAACCACGTCCGCTTGTACGTCCTCGTCAAGCCCCTGCGTTATGAACCGCGCCGTCCCGACGGGCCCGGGCCCATCATGGCGGCAAAGGTCCCTTTCAACTGCGGACAGAGCGTCGTCGATGTAATTCTTATGCCGGAGGGGAGCCAGGCTCTCAACAACAGCGGGAACGCCAACCCCGCTCCACACGTAGAAGAGGTCGTAGGCGTCCTTGTTCTCTGTCCTCTTCCCAAACGCAAGCGCCTTGAGCACTGTAAAGGCGCCCGGGCCGCATACCGGAATCTCCCGGGTAACCCATGCGCCGGAAGCAATGCGGCCGGACAGTTCTACCCAGCGCCGGTCTCTGAACGCCAGTTCAAGACCCGGCGTGACGATCGCAGCCAGATCAGATTCGAGGTGCCGCAGGTCGCCTCCCTTATCCGTTTCCTCGATGGGAGGAATCAGAAAATCTACGGTTACAGGATGGGCTGTGCCTGTAGTCCAGGTCTGCAACCTCCTGTTGCCCTGATCATTGACCTCCGGCTTGAATCCCGCGTCCCGTAACCTGCGGCCCAACTCCCGATAGCGCTCACGATCCAGAATCGCCGCCTCCAGGCCCATGTCCAGGTCCATCGTGCCCGCATGAGGTTCCAGGCCCGCCGGCAGATTCTCCTGGTCAACAAGGAGATACGGCACCAGCCCTCCAACTACAACGATCTCATCAAGCAGATCGCCCAGCCTGGTCGCCATGTAGAGGCATGTCCGGTGAACACTCTGCAACTGCTTGAAGCCGTACCCGTCACTGCTCGATGGTTTAGCCAGCATCGCTTCCTCGCAAAAAGAGCCGCCTCCGGATCTCCTCGGCGGCCTCCCTCGACCGTTCAGGGTGGTTCTTCAGATCGATATAGGCCTGCACAGGATGAACGCAGCGTATTCCGTCAACAAGCTCAGTTCCATCGAAAACACCCTCATCATTGGGCACGACCAGCCAGATGTTGGCCCCCTTGGCCTCTTCACGGAAATCGAGTTCCTCCTTCAACCCCGCCGCTGGCAGGGTCGAGACGTACACAGTCGAAAGACGGAATCCCGCATAGCGCGTCCACAGCCACGCCGCGGGCAGCGCAGTCGCCGCGTAAAGCTCCTCACGCCTCGACAGGACTGCCGCTACAGCCTGTACCAGCTCCTCGCCTCCCCTGGACGCAATGTGGCCTCGAATAACGTGATGCCGGTCAAACCTGTAATCGTCCCGCCAGGCAGCGAGCAGAGCGTTCGAATCAGTGACGCGAACGCCGTCCTTCCCTCGCTCAACAAGCCCGGCGTCCACAAGCTTCCCCACGATACGGCTCGTATGCCCCTCATCCAGACCGGTGCTGGCGGCTAGCGTGCGCTGCCTGACCGGCCTGTCCGGTTCCATGAGCAGCCGCCGCGTTATCCGCGCGCCCTTTGTCCCGAACGCACTCTCCGGCCACCCTGCGCGGCGAAAGCGGTTGGGATTACCCAAGTTTTGATAGAAAACACCGGGAGCGATGATGCGCGCGTTTCCCGACAGATCCAACCAGCAGAGTTCGGCCTGCGCGCATAGCTCCTGCGCCGCCTCTCCCATGTATGGGACTGCCAGCACAGGGATCATCCCGTAACAGGCGCGCTCTTTAGACTTCTCCAATTGGCGGATCGCGTTCGCGACATGGCCGGGAGATCCTGATCGCTTCCATTCCACTGCGAAGACAAGACCACTGGCATCAACGACCGCGTCCCATTGACGGTCATCATCGCAGCGTACAGCAATAGGAGCACCCACAGCGAGTTCGGGGACACCAAAGATTTCGACAAGACGTTCTGTTGCTTGCTGGATAGCGATGGACTCGTGCGTAATCGACATGCTTGCTTTTATACTATAACTTGTGTGCTTACACAAGTTATATCTTTTATGCAAGTTTATGGGCTGTTGTGAACATCTAACCGAGAAAAGTGGAGACGGCTGTCTACGCCGCGGCGTTGCAAGGAGGCGCCCGGGCTGCACGAAGTCAACGTACGTTTCCCTGGGTTACTCCTCAGAGATAGCCAGAACCCCGCCCCTATTTGGGGATGCACTCATCTCCGCGGAAAATTTGCTAAATCGCAAAGCAGTGTGTATAATACATTCATTACATTACATGTATTTCATTTCTTAGGAAGTCTTGCTCATGTATCTCACCATTGCAAAACTGGCTCTCGCCGTAGGGAAGAGCGAGAACTACGTACGTCAGCATATCAATCGGAAACATCTGGATGTACAACGAGAAGGGCGAAGTGTTCTTGTAGAACTAAATGAGGCAACCCGCTGGGCGCGCGATCGTGGATTGTCGTTAGTTCTGCCAGCTCACGCCTCCCTGTCGTTGGAATTCATGCAGGATAGAGTCGCACGGATGACGGTTCTGACATGGCAACCGGAGAATTCCAAACCCATTAACCTGCTTACGCTCATACGTCATCGGCGATATGAGACACTTGGCCCCTGGGCGAAGGAGCCTGATCAAACATGGTCGAGTGAGGTTGTACTCACCGACCACGCAGGTGAATCAGATGAATTCAGACTTCACATTCTTGAAGCGCCCCTAGGTTACTGTCAGACGTTAGTCGACGCGATTCTGGATGAGGGTACGTTAGAGATCGCGGGGGACGAGATCAGTTACGCCCTCGAAAGTCTCCCGCGCCGCCATTGGGCGTATCGCGATGAACGGCAGGATGTAGAACACTCTTTTCGCAGCCCTTTCACCGCTTACAGCGCTAGAGTAATAGAATACTGGAGCTTCGCGGACGGTCCCCAAGAACGCTGGCTGCAGGTAGTGAAGTCCCCCGATACCAATGTGGGCTCCCTTGAAAGTAGGCTTGGGTTTCCTATAGCCCAACTCCCTGACCGAGTCGGAAATCTCTTAGTCGCAGGTGCCGAAGATACACTCCGCTGCAACCTCTCAGCACACAGCGAAGGCAAGGCATTGATTCTCAGCGTCGCTAGTGTAGATGGAAGCGAGCTGCAACCTAACGCATACACCGCCGATATATGGGCTAGCCACAGTGGAGATGATGTGGTTTATCGCAAAGTGTCTGTCACCCAAAAGGAGACCGTTATAGATCTCCAGTCGGAAGTAGATCGCATCGGTTTCGCAATCCACCAGAACGTTGACGGGCAGTGCATCGATTTTTGGGACGCATACCTGATTATGGATGTCAGAATCGCTATGAATATTGAATCAGGTGCCACACTAGAGTTGCGCGACCGAAAAAGTTCCAATGCAACCAAGCTCAACCTTTGGGGTTCACGTTCAGTGATCGACATAGACCCGGGGCAGAATAGTGTCGTCCTCGACAGCCAAATTCGTCGAGAGGTACTTGAACGTAGGAGCTTCGAGCGAGAGATGGCCGCGCGCCGGGAGGATAATTTTGGACGCTTTGGCCCTGACGAATTTGATGAGGCCGTTGAGTTCTTCATTGGCCTGCTGTACCGGCATACCTATTCGACTGAGCCACTATTCATAACCGATCCTTACTTTATGTCTGTCGTTCCCGGAGGCCCAGAGCGTCAACTCTATCTTCGCATATTTGAAGTCACGATTGGCAGGCAATTGCAGATCCTCTGCAGTCCCAAGAAATATCAAGAGCATACGAACCCGTGGTGGTCAAGGTATCCAACCATTGTCACCAACCATGTCACTGTTCGGGAATTACTCACGCCCAATGAACAGCAGTCAGTCTTACATGATCGCTACTTGATCACCGGTGATAGGGAAATACTCATTTCCAACTCCTTCAATGGTTGGCGCAAGGACGGTGTAACCTTTGTCAGCCTCCCGTATGGCGTATATCGTGCCGAAGCAGAGAAGTGGTGGTCGCTTGGCCTGGGGAGGACGCTCGACGGAATTCTCGTACATGAGGTCAAATGATGGACCGAAACACCAGTGTCGCTCTTTCACTTCCGCAAAAACTGGCCAACATTATCTGGCGGATAATTGGCAATGATGAGTCGCCGCTACAGCAAGAAACGACTTTGCGGCTCATTGAGCAAACTATTCGTAAGTATGCTCAGCACCTTTCCCTCGCCCAACAAGACGAAGCCACTGCAGTCGTCCATGCGTGGTTTGAGTTTCATGGGGAAAAGGGATGGCTCAAGGAAGACATGAAGGAGCCAGTCGCCCACCTGATTATAGACGGGATCAAGAATACGCTCTCGACTCAGACCAAAACCGGAAACCGTGAGACAGCATTCTGTGCGGTAGGCTCGATTGAGCCCGACATAGCCTTCAACATCATTCGGGGCTCTTGGACCAATAGAGAAATCGAAGAATTCGCTAGCTATGCTTTCAAGGTGCTTGAGAGCCTTTGTAACAAGGATGCGGTTCTCAATCCGGACCGGCATATGCGACTTGAGGGTGCTAAGAGCAAAGTCTCATTGAATGAGAATGTCATGCAGGGTGAGGGGAGACTACAGACCCTCTTGCGACTGAGAGACCATGACTGGTGGCTGCATTCCTGTATAGCCAATATGATCGAACTCTTGGTGAAGCTGAATCCCGACTATTTCTACACTTTGATCGAAAAAGTCGATAACCCGGTAATCCATCTGCGTGCAACGCGCTGCCTTATTGATCAGTACGGGGCTCCAGATTGCCACAGACCTTTACAGTGGCTCACAAACACGTCATCCGATGCCTTGATTGCACTAGGGATGGTCCACATTCTAGAAGACGTTAACAGGTTGGATTCGAATTTTCGGTTGAACACAGAGCGTCGAAACGACCAGGACGACCTTGAGTTGACCGCATCCTGTCTTCTTTCCGACATGGTTGATCAACTCGACAAGATCGAACCAATTTCGCGCGCCCGATGGATTGGCGAACTGCTCGACAGTGGCATATCTGCGTTGAATTCGGTCGGCCGTGGTGAAAAGTCGCGTCGAGTCGAGCAGTTCGAAGGATTGTGTGCGCAGCAAATTAAACGCCTCGTACATCAGTCCTGGTCCGAAGCTCTGTTGGATGAATTTCGTGTCGGAATGTGCCTAACCCCATTGGTGCCTCGAATCCTGCCTTTAGCACAGGTCGCACTTGATGTTCGTGAAACTGATCCAGAACGATCCGCTGAAATCGCGCGAATGATCCTCGACACGCTTGCAGAACGGATTGCGAAGACACTGGACGGCGCCGGTACGTTTTTCTACAACTTGAAATATTGGACCTATTGTGATTGGGTCAATGGCCTCGGCACTGCACTCGTGCTGTCCGATAAAGAGGTTAGCTTGCCGGAATGGGTATCGGAAGGATGCCGAGCGTTGCCGTTGAGTGCATGGGATGCGGAGGAGAACTTCCAACGTTTTCTCACTGCTGAGAAAGTGGCGCGATTTCGATTTCGAGTCGCCCTTGATGCCATTCAAGTACGAAAGGACATCGATCATGCTGCGGATTCTGCCTCAGCACTAACACTCGCCGAGGACTTGTGGGCGCACTGTCAGTTTGTCCGACTGTATCTCCGTCCAGTCGAAAATTCAGATGTAGCCGAGTGCGCAGCTCGCGTAGCAATCTTATTCGGGGAACCTGACAGTGAGTGGGTGCTGCGCCAGGCCAGCAATAGCGGAGTCGCCCCTCGTACACTATGGGCGTTGATTGACCAGGAAATCTCCAATGGAGTTCAGAGGCCTAGACTACATGGCGATCGCCAGCTATTAGATTTTTCAGAACTCCGTCGCATTGCTTTCAGCCGATTCGGTGACGTGAGAGGATTGGGCCTGACGGAGTTGCACTACCTTGGGAAACTTTGGTTCCTCTTGGGCGCGGTCGATGAAGCCAGAGAGACAGCGATGGCTATAATTTCACTTCCTCAACAGAACCTAGACAGAGCCCATAGAATCATTGCTTTAAAGTTACTTGCGTTCGCGGCCAGCGCAAGAAGGATAGGTCCGGAGGCTGAGAAAGAAATCGCGTCTCTCTACAGCAATTTGTGGAGTTCTTATACTCCTGCGGAGGAACGGGAAGAGCGTCGTCATATCGATGATCTGTTGAAGCGCTAATGTAAGTTGATCATTCTTGATGGCTCGGCCGCTGTCCTACGGTGATACACGGACACGACACCAAAGTCCTTATTTCCCTGCCATTCTCTGCGATACGACCCTGCTCTCATGCCTCGCCTCCTTTTGTTCCTGTGTCTCTCCCTTCGTCGAGGCGGACTTGTAACCACAACTATCGAGCTGTCTCGGCTCCTGCCGACGCAGACAGTTCCAAAAACGTTTTCGGCGAGCTTGGTGTCGGCTACCGGATGGCGATAGGAGAGAAACAAGGAGCGGAGGGGTCGTGAGCGGTCAGAGTGATCGCCACGGGTGACGTAGCGAAATCCAACTGAAAGGAATTCCCCAAATGGTTGAAGAGACGCTGAATTTTCCGTTAGGTAGCGATTTTCTGAGGCTCGTACGAGGCCAAGAGAAGCGGTGCGAAGAGAATTTCGATGAATGGATCCCCACCGCAGGAATCAAGACCCCCAAAACTGTAGTTGCAATTGGGACAGCCCTTTCTTATCTGGATCGCCTCGCCTCGTGCTGGTGGGGTTGTAAGCAAGGACCTCACATTGAAGAACGTTTGGTAGGAAAGGCAGCTAGCAGCGCGAGAGCGGCTCTTCAGTTGCTAAGGTCAGGTTACTACGATGAGGCGCTCAGCCTAGTTCGACAGATCGGAGAGATCGCGAACCTCTTATGTTTGTTTATACAGTCGGCAGAATTGTACGAGAAGTGGAAGGGTGCATCTGAAGAAGAAGTGCGAACAGACTTTAGTCCAGTAAAGGTTCGACGTTGTCTGGAAAAACTCCCGCTCCCGCTACCTATGGATCAGGATATTTATGGTGTCTTAAGCAGACAATCTGTGCACGTCAATCCCCAAACGTCGCCGCAGAGTCACAATCTCTTCAACCACCCCACGTTGGGTGGCTATTTCCAGGAGGCTGGTGCGCTACTAGCTCTTAACCACCTTGGAGGTATGGTTGGTTGGGTGCTATGGCTTGGGGCGACCCTCATAGAGCCTCCTACTGACAGAAAAGTCATTTTCAGCGCTAGCACGGACCTATTTCGTTCCATTGGCGGTATCAATCTCAATACAATTCAAGACTACTTTAATGAGGTTCGAAAGTCGTCTCAATTTAAAAGCGACGTAGAGTAGGTCGGGAAGTAGCAGGCCCTGCGCAGCGCGTCGGTTATGCGAGGTGCGATACCTAGGCCTATTAGGTGGTTTCCGTCAGCCCAAGCCACTGCAGTGCAGCCGTGTGGATAGTTTTGATCCTTGTGGACGTCTGTCCCGGAAAGCGGTAAGTTTCTTAGCGCCAAAGTACAGCGATCTGCATTATGCCACTGGCTGTTGCCCATGTGTGAGAATCAATCGAGCCGGCCCAAGCCGTTTCGAGCATCTCGTCAATATGTTGGATTCCCCTATCCCAGCCACTTGGCGGCGCGTTCGGCGTTTTCGTTGCGGGTGTAGTCGGCGACCATGCCGGCGCTGCGCCAGCGCCCCTGCGCCATAATCTCATGCGTGGGCGCGCCGGCGCGAGCCATGCGCCGCGCCATCCCGACCCGCCCGGAGTGCCCGCTGTAGCCGGCCCCCAATCCGGCCGCCCTGGCCGCGGCCTTGACGCGGCGCGAGATTGAGGCCACCGACAGGCCGAAGACCGGGTCCGACCCGTCCGCATCCTCCGGCCGTATCGCGTCCAGATGCGCCATCGCCACCGGCGTCAGATAGACCGTGCGCGGGGTGGCGTCGGTTTTCGAACGCCGCACCGTGAGACGGCCGGAGCCGTTGTCCCAGCGTGCAATGTCATCCCAGGTAAGCGCCGCGGCCTCCGAGCGCCGCAGGCCGGCGTCCGACATCACCCAGCACAGCGCAATGTCGACCAGCCCCCGGCGCAGCGCAGTTTCGACCCCCTCGAGAACGCCGCCGCGGCCGACGCGGGGGAAACAGGCGGTCTCATAAATGGCGGCCAGCGCCCCTACCGTGAGCGCGCTCACCTGCCGCGGCGTTGCAGCCTGGCGCGCAAGACCGCTCATGGTATCCACCACCAGCTGGTCCCGCGCCGTCGGTGTCACCTCCGCCAAGGCCTGCAGCTTGCGCAGCGCGGATACGAACACGGTCAGCGACGAAACGCCGGCGCCTTGCGACGCCCGTTCCAGGAGATAGCGGCGCAGCGCCGCCGGCGCGGGGCACAGGCCCGAGACCTGCTGCGCCGCGGCCCAGCGCCCCCAGGTTCTGAGCGCGCTGCCGTAGGCGCGGCGCGTGTTGGGCGCCATCGCCTCAAAGGCCGCCTGCACGCGGTCCTGCGACGCGGCGTCGTGATCGGCGGGGACGAGCGCGCCGGCCGGCGCCTGCTGCAGCGCTACCAGCGCGTGTACGGAATCAGCGACGGCTGCTTGCATGGCGTCCTCCAAAATTAGTGGGAAATAGGGCCAAAAATGGGCTTTATCAAAATGAGCGATAAGGGTGCTTATCGATTACTTACTCAGCTTACCATCCCGCCATCCCAGCACCAAGATGCGCGACCACAACCAGCCCGCAAGGCCGGCCGCAGCCTGCCTCCTGCCCTGTGAACTTTCAAGGACGGCTTGCGGTGCAGGACGCGGCCGCCGGTGCACCGCCGAAATCACAGCATGCAGAAAAAAGAAGCCTTCAAAAATTTTTGTTTCCGCCGACACATGATCCGGTTTCAGGCTATGCGCTGAGATCGGTCTACTTTCTTCAGCGGGATGAGACGCTTTTTCACAGTAGAACAGTTCAACTCAACTATTCGGCCCAAGGCGAGCCAGAATATCGGAGCGCGGCGGGAGAAGGTGCTTCAGGACCGCGGGATCATCGAAAGTTTGGGATTTCCACTCAAACGCCGGTCACGCGTGGTTACGACCCATGCTTCGCCCAGGGTAAAGCGACGCATCGTACCCCAACTACCTCCGGTCTCAACTATGCCCTATCGGCCGGAACCCACCCTGACTATGGATGAGTACGAGCACATCCTATCGGTCATTTCGAACATGGTGATGGAGCGCAGGGCAAGCGCATTCAGGACAATGGGGGAGGAAGACCTTCGACAGCACTTCCTGGTGCAACTGAATGGGCAGTATGAAGGGCAGGCCACAGGAGAGACTTTCAACTACGAGGGCAAGACCGATATTCTGATACGAGCAGACGGGAAGAACATTTTCATCGCCGAGTGTAAATTCTGGACGGGTCCGGCTGGCCTATACAAGCTGAAGGGACACCAAATCGGCCCTTCTGGTTTTCAATCGCGAAGCGGCGATGTCCACGGTTCTCCAGAGAATTCCGCAGGCAGTCCGGGAGCATGCCAGCTACAGGACCTACCTCAATTATGATTTGGAATCCGGTACGTTTTCAGCCATCGGGATGATCCCGACAGAGAGCTCACTGTAATCGTCTTGGCCTTCGATGTACCAGCCTGAGTTTGACCGACAAGTTGCGAGTCACCAAAAATGCTGCGCAGGCCATCGGCGGAGGCGAGATAGCAATATCTGCCTGCGCAAGCCCGACGCAAGGGGCTACGAGCAGGCTAGTCTAAACAGGTTACTTAACCCCAGCGCTACGAGGTGAGATCCCTAGGGCGTCAGGCAACACAATCGCTCGCGAACGAGTGTGGACCTTAGTCGGAGGCCCAAATGATCTATTGCTATAATGCTGTCTCACATACGGTTCTTCAGTTCGGAATCAGGTACGAGGGGCTATACCCTTTGGTGGCACCGAGGTCCTCATATAGCTGTGTAGTTGGCATATGGTCCCACAGATGGCCCAGCAGGAGCATCGCACCATGCGGCCCCGCCAGGAAGAGATGAATTCGGCTGGGGCTATATTTCTGAACGAGGTGGCGAATTGAGTCTCGTGTCTCGTACGCCCACTTTCTAGCCTCAGCATCGTTGCGGATTGATTGGTTGCTGGCACCGCCCACAGGACGGAGACAAACGTATTCACCGACATCAATTTGCTGGTCGTGAAGGTATGTCAACACATCGATCGAGAGATCAAATGCCAAAGCTACACCTATGGCAAGGCCATCGCCCACTCCTACATTCGTAGCGACGTGCTCGACAGCGATTTCGGACAACCTTCCTTCTGAAGACCAAGGCGTCTGACCCTGAAATGATGCAACCTGAAAGCCAGCGGTCTTACCTAACTCTACTCCTGCGGCAAACCAAGTGGGCAAACGCATGTACCCTTGGACAAGGACATTGGTGTGTCCTTGCGCCCTTAAGTCCTGTGCTGCTTTTTGGAGTTCCGGCCGAAACTGGTTATTCCACAGTGTTTTGTCTGATGGCTGACGGCGAACTCTTGGCTCACTGCCCGGAAACAAACCGGCCCAGTCAAGAACAATTGTAGCGGCTTCCGGCATGGGGTCCCTGTCAATAGCCTGGACAAGAAGTGAAGCTGCCGGAAGGTCATCGGTGCATTTCAGTGGTTCAACAGCCCGGCGCAACTCGGCCGTGGTGAGTTTCCTCTTGCCTGCAGTTACCCAACCTCGCACAATGCCGACACCTTGGGCAACCGCTTCTTCATCATGGCGAAGACTTGCTGCGAACATATATGGTTTTGCCATTTCTATCCAATCGTAGTCGGACTTCCCCAATTGGAAACAAAGGTTTTCTAGGAAAACCAATACTTCTTTTTCGCTAATCTGGAGGTGTTCGGAGAGTTCCTTGCGCGCGATACCAGCGCCTGAGTTTGAGTCTGCAAGTCTCAAGGATCGTGCGACGGTACGATTTCGCCCGTCAATCATTCGAAGGATCGGGTCTCCAACTGTAGCGAGGCGGTTAGTTACCAGGAATAACTTTGGTTTACATTCCTTCGGCCCATCCGCCCACAGGCTGTAGAACCGCTGGACTACGCTTTGCCCACCTGTTCTGCTCGGCTTCATGAGCCATTCCAGTCCGATGGTCTCTCGTGCATCGACTGAAGACTTTACTTGATAGAATTCGTGTTTTTGGTCCTCCGTGTAGACAGTAACGTCATCTGCATTTCCTGCTTCGGGGTCTTCTATTCCGATCTCGGCGATGCCACTCTCTACCTGAATTGCCCTGATCACCTGAAACCATGCGAACAGATGCTGATAGTCGTCGCCTCTGATGCGGGCACCGCTTGCGCTT
>WTGY01000011.1 GCA_011523365.1 Caldilineaceae bacterium | reverse complement strand
CCCCTCGATGGTCTCCTAATCATGCCACCCGACCCGGACCCTGCCCCCGATAAAGAATCCTCCCTCCACCACCTTCACACAAACGACCAACCCGACAGATCCGTCGGCATGAACCCGGCCGAGATGGTCTCGCTCATCCGCGCTCTGCATAAAAAGCATAACCAACCCGGGCAGCTCCGTCCCCACACTGTTCAAGCGACCCTCAAACGAGAACGATGGCAGACACCGCCGGCCCGGCTGGAGCGGGACCAGTACGACACGCCTCACTGAAGCCATAAAGTCGAGGGGCTGAAGCCAGATCTGGGTTTGTAACGAAGGGTTGCAGCAAACCTAGGAGCGTCGAAGGATGGCAGATTCTGATAAGGCGAGTTAAGAGTGGGGAAGCCTATCGAGCCTCTCCTGCCATCCTATCGCACACCGACTGAAGAGCACTTCGTGCTCTGAACGGAGCCGGCCGCATCCGTCTGGATGCACCTTATTTTACCCGTTTTGTGGTCCAAACATTGGGACCCACCAAAATGTATTCTGCGCCCTTCCCCCTGCGGGCTACGAAACAGTTACCCAAAGCACTTCACTATACTTCGCGGGCGATCGCCGAATCCGTATCCGGAGATACGCTGGAGCCTTTCAGCCAAGTGGTAAAGGAAGGAGTTAGCTTGGACGGCGATATAATTCCTGTCGGCAACGGGAATGAATTGCGAAACCCGCGGAACCTGATTTTTCTTGAGAACGGCGGCTGATTCTCTGTCAGACCCACTCTATGGGCGACACTAGATTATACTAAGAAAGAGGCAGTTATTCCCTCTCTCAGCCGCCATCACCCCTCCACGCTACCCAATCCCCGTCCCACAACTATCATTACGTCGAATATCATTTCGCCACAGGCACAACATCTTGTGCATATCCCCCTTACGCCGGCTCCACGAAGACGCGTACGTCGTAGAAGCTGGCGGAGGCGCCCATGTCGGTCTCGTTCTGGGGGGTGAGCTGGTTGACGTTGCGGCCGTCGGGGCTGTGTTTGTTCCACCAGATGCCGGGGGCGAGGACTGTGCCGGCCATGATCTCTTCAGTGACGCGGGCGGTGAGTTCGACCTCGCCGAGCTCGTTCCAGACGCGCAGCCAGGCACCCTCCTCGATGCGGCGGGCGGAGGCGTCGTGCGGATGGATCCAGAGCAGGGGCTCCCGCTCGCGGCCGCGGAAACGCTCCAGATGGGAGAAGGAGGAGTTGAGGAAGGAATGGGCCGGAGGCGAAATACAGGCCAGTGACTGCGAGTCCTGGTTTGCCTCGGCGCTGCCGTTCTCTCTCTCCTCACTCCTCACCCCTCTCTCCTCGCTCTTGGGGGGTGTGTAGGTGGGCAGCGGGTCGTAGCCGTCCTGGGCCATGCGTTCGCTGTAGAACTCGCACTTGCCGCTCGGTGTGGGGTAGTTGCCTTCGGCAAAGGGCAGGTAGGGCTGGGGCAGGTTGAGGCGCACGAACCCCTTCTCCAGCAGGGCCTCCCAGGAGACCGTCTCGTAGATAGGATGGCGCTGCGCCTCGATAAAGTTGCGCAGGACGGTCTCGTCGTCCTCGTAGAAGCCGCTGTCGGTATAGCCCATGGCCTGGGCAAGGCCGCGGAAGATGGCGCTGTTGGGCCGCGCCTCGCCCACCGGTGGTATGGCTGGCCGGTTGAGTGCTAAGAAATGGTGGCCGTACATGCGTTGCAGGTCCCAGTGTTCGGCCTGCGTGGTGGCGGGCAGAAGATAGTCGGCGTAGTCGGCAGTGTCGGTCTGGAAGTGTTCAAGGACGACGGTGAAAAGGTCCTCACGCGCCAGCCCGGCCTGGACGGATGACTGGTCGGGCGCGACGGCGGCGGGGTTGCTGTTGTAGACGATCAGGGCCTTGACCGGCGGGCCGGCATCGTCGGGCGCGGGCTTGCGGTCCACGGGTCGGGGCGCGTAGTGGGACGCGGCGAGGCGGGTGCGGTCGAGGCTGAGGGCGTCGCCGAGGCGGTTCATGTTGATGGTGCGGGGGATGCGTCCGGCGAGCAGATCGGGACGCTCCAGGCCGCTCTTTTCGAGGTGGCGCAGCTGTCCGCTGACGCTGAGCTGGATACCGCCGCCCTGTTCGCGCCATGCCCCTATCAGCGCGGGCAGACAGGTGATGTTGCGCATCGCCATGCCGCCGCCATAGTGACGCTGCAGGCCGTAGTTGACGCGGATGGCCGCGGGTCTGGTCGCGGCATAGTCGCGCGCCAGCTCGCGGATCCGTTCGGCCGGGATGCCGGTGATCCGGGCCGCGCGCTGGGGCGGCCATTCCTGCAGGCGTTCGGCCAGTTGCTCGAAGCCGACCGTGTGAGCAGCCACGTAGTCGCGATCGTGGAGGTCGGCGTTGACGATCTCGTGCATCATGCCCAACGCGAGCGCGCCGTCGGTCCCGGGGTGGATGGGCAGCCACTCGTCGGCGGCCCTGGCGGTGCGTGTGCGGGCCGGGTCGATGACGATGACGCGTGCGCCCTGTTTGCGAGCGTCCTGGATAAAGGGCCAGAGGTGCAAGTTGCTCGTGAGGGTGTTGCTGCCCCAGATCAGGATCAGGCGGGCGTGCGCGTAGTCTTCCGGCTCGATCCCGATGGTTGAGCCGATGGTGTAGAGGTAGCCTTCGAAGCCGGCCTCGGAGCAGATCGTGTATGCGAGGCGGCTGGCGCCCATCTGCTGGAAAAAGCGGTTGGAGATGCCGTGTTGCTGCAGAAATCCCATAGTACCGGCGTAAGCATAGGGCAGGACCGCCTCCGGCCCCCATTCGTTGATGACGGCCTGCAGACGCGCCGCGATCTCCGCCAGCGCATCTCGCCAGGAGATGCGTTCGAAGCGGCCGCTGCCTTTGGGCCCGACGCGGCGCAGGGGGTGGGTCAGCCTGTCGGCGTGGTAGACCCGCTCGAGGTAGCGGTCGACCTTGCCGCACAACGTGCCCTGCGTCACCGGGTGGTTGGCATGGCCCCAGATATCCAGCGCCCGCTCGCTCGTGCGGTCCACGGCAATCTGCCAGCTGCAGGTGTCGGGGCAGTCGTGCGGGCAGGCGCCGGTTACGATGCGGACGGACGGATTTTTTTCATAGAGAGCGAGTTTCGACATGGTATCGGCTCATGAACGTTGATCGGCAGGGAAGCTCGTGACGTCAGGGTTTGCGTTGCTGCTGTCAGGGCATCAGTGTAGCAGTGAAATCGTGGGGGGCGAAATTAGACTGTAACATCCCGGATGGATATGATAGGCGGGTTGCGCTGCGTACGGCGCGTGCGTTGCAGGCAGTGCGGGGAATGGGGGAAGGGAGAGCGGCATTTCCGGCCATCATGCAATCTGCACAAACAAATATGGGCAATCGTTATTCGGATTGTCCATGAGTGCGCCGTCGGCGGCAGGGTATACTACTGTAGTTATCGTCCTATCGTCTTATTTTCAGGTCAACAGGACCCCACGCCATTTCTGAAAGGATTAAGTGAGGAATGAAACTCAACGTAAGTTCAATTGAAGATCTGAACAGTGCCATTCAGGACAACAACATTCTGATGGTGGATGTCAAATTCACTGATCTGTTCGGCCAGTGGCATCACTTCACAATGCCGGTCGAAGAGTTCGATGCGGATGATGCGGTGAATGAAGGGCTGGGCTTTGACGGCTCGTCGATTCGCGGTTTCCAGAGCATCGAGAACAGCGACATGGTGCTGCGGTTGGATCCCACGACCGCGATCATCGACCCGATCTGCGCCATGCCGACGCTGAGCGCGATCTGTAACGTCCATGACCCGCTTACGGGCGAAGCCTACAGCCGCGACCCTCGCAACGTGGCCGGCAAAGCGGTCAGGTACGTCGAAGCCGATGGCATTGCCGACACGATCTTTGTCGGGCCGGAAGCCGAGTTTTTCATCTTTGACGGTGTTTCCTACGAGGCGGGCCGCCACACGGCCGGCTACTACGTGGACAGTGTGGAAGCGCCGTGGAACTCGGGTGAGATGAGCCTCGGCCATTCGGTCGGCCTTAAGAGGGGTTACTTCCCGGTTTCCCCATATGATACGTTGCAGGACGTCCGTTCCGAGATGACGCGCAAGATGATCGATGCGGGCATTGATATCGAAGTGCATCACCACGAGGTGGGCACGGCAGGCCAGGCTGAGATCGACATGAAGTTCAAGCCGCTCCTGCAGATGGCCGACCAGGTACAGTTGTACAAATACATCATCAAGAACGTCGCCAAGGATAACGAGAAGACGGTGACGTTCATGCCGAAGCCGCTTTTCGAGGACAACGGTTCGGGAATGCACACGCACCTGAGCTTCTGGAAAGACGGTACGCCGCTTTTCGCCGGAGACCAGTACGCCGGCCTCAGCGAGATGGCGCTGCACTTTACCGGCGGCCTGTTGAAGCACATCAACTCGCTGCTGGCCTTCTGCGCCCCACTGACCAACAGCTACCGCCGCCTGGTTCCCGGCTATGAGGCCCCGGTGGTCGTGGCCTACTCGGCCCGCAACCGCTCTGCCGCCTGCCGCATCCCGATGTACAGCCAGTCACCGAATAGCAAGCGCATCGAGTTCCGCTGCCCCGACCCCGGCGCGAACCCGTACCTGGCCTTCGCAGCGATGGTGATGGCCGGCATGGACGGCATCAAGAACAAGATTGATCCGGGCGACCCGGCCGAGATTGACCTATACGAAGAGGATGTCCTGAAAGAGGTGGAGATGGTGAAGGGCAGCCTGGGCGAGGTGCTGGACGCGCTCGAGGAAGACCACGACTACCTGCTCGAAGGCGGCGTCTTCACGCCGGACCTGCTGGATTCGTACATCGAGTACAAGCGGCTGGAAGAGGTGGATGCAGTCCGCCTGCGCCCGCATCCGCAGGAATTCGTGATGTACTACGGCATCTAGAAGAGTTGGACCGAAAATTCTTAACAACAAGGGGGCGGCGCGGCGCATTGTGTCTGCCCTCTTGTTCTTTCATACTGACGGTTGTTCAGTTTTCAGTAGTTCAGGCTCTGGATATTCATGTTCGCTCACTTCATCGATAAGAGCTTACCACTGAAGACGATCTGAAAGGGGAAGGCAGATATGCTCTTGGATGCATTTGCAGACGAAAAACTGATGGAGACGCTGGAAAAGATCGACGACACGATCAAGAGACACAACGTGCGCTTTGTGCGTCTTCAGTTCAGCGATATCGTGGGCATTGTCAAGCAGGTAACGATTCCGATTGAACTCTGGGATCGTGCGGTTGAAAACGGTGTCTGGTTCGACGGCAGTTCGATCGAGGGGTTCGCGCGCGTCGCTGAGAGCGATATGTATCTGGTGCCGGACCTGGATACATTCATGCCGATTCCCTGGGAGATGGAGCTGTCCACGGCCCGCGTTGTCTGTGATGTTTTCACCCCGAACGGAGATCCTTTTGCGGGCGACCCCCGTTATATTCTGCGCCGGCAGTTGAAACGGGCCCAGGAGCTGGGCTTTGATTTCCTCGTCGGACCGGAGCTGGAGTTTTTCCTTTTCCGGCGCCACCAGGACAACAGCCTTTACCCATTGACGCCCCACGACGAGGCGGGCTATTTCGACGTGAGCTCCGATTCGGCGCATGGTGTGCGCCGCCAGATGGTGGACGCGCTGAACGCCCTGGGCATCAAGGTCGAGGCGTCTCACCACGAGGTTGCCAGCGGGCAGAATGAGATCGACTTCCAGTACGGTCCTGCGCTGGCGGCGGCGGACAATACGATCACCTTGCGGACAACGCTGAAGGCGATCGCGCAGAAGAACGGGCTTCACTGTACCTTTATGCCCAAGCCGATCACCGGAGTGAACGGGTCGGGCATGCACGTTCATCAAAGTCTGTGGCGATATGGCGAGGATGAGACGTGCATGTACGACGCCGACGATGAGTACGGTCTGAGCAAAACGGCGCTGCACTTTATCGCGGGGCAGCTTGCGCACGCGGCGGCGATCACGCCGATCATTGCGCCGCTGGTGAACAGCTACAAGCGGCTGGTGCCCGGCTACGAGGCGCCGGTCTATATCTCGTGGGGGCGGACAAACCGCAGTGCGCTGATCCGCATTCCCCGCATCAATCCCAACCGGACGCAGAGTACGCGCTGCGAACTACGTTGCCCGGATCCGAGCGCGAATCCCTACCTGGCATTCGCGGTGATGCTGGCGGCGGGCCTCGATGGCGTCGAGCGCAAGCTGGACCCGCCGATGCCGGCCGAGGAGGACCTTTACCAGATGAACGGTGACCGCTCCGGGCTGGAGACGTTGCCGGGCAACCTGGGCGAGGCGCTGGATGCGCTGCGCGAGGACGAGGTGGTGCAGGACGCGCTGGGCCAGCACGTCTTCGAGCGCTATGTCGAGGCGAAAACGCAGGAGTGGGACAGCTATCGCAATTTTGTAACGCAGTGGGAGTTGGACCGCTACCTGGGCGTGTATTAGCGAGCGGCGGCCCGTACGGGCGGCGAGCGGCCTTGGCCGCAGCCAGCCACATCCCCGCCCGCGTGGCAGCGGGCATGTAAGAAAAACGGACACGAGTTGAAAAGCTCGCGGGCATTGCAAACCTGCCCGCGAGCTTTTGCGTGCAGGCCAGCGCGGTTGCACGAAGACTTCGGCCCCGGTTTCAACCCCTTTTTTGCGCCCAGGCCGCGGGCTCTTCCTCCTCGTTCGACGCTCCCCGGCCACAACTCCTCCCGACTGCGAGGAACCGCGTTGCGGGTGTGCGGTCCAGATTTGGGGTGGGAACAGTCTGACGGGACGTGGTCTGGCTGGACACCTTCGATTGGGCACCCGTCACCAATGTCGACACCAGGTCGACGAGGCATGTTGTTGGCCGGGGGCGTTGCGGGGGCGGAGCCCCCGCACAAGGGAGGGCCGAATAGGCCCGACCGCCCGGAACTGCAGTAGTCAGTAGCCAGCAGATAGTAGTCAGCAGATAGTAGTCAGAGACGGCGCTTATTCTGGCGGAAACTGGAATGGGAACTGACTATGGCTTGTGTGCATCCAGAAGTATGCGAAAGTTCGCCCCAATATTGGGATGCACCCCGTTGCGGCAAAAAGTAGACAAACGGGCGATTCACAGGTACAATGGAGGGGAATAACTGAATCTGAGGAGCGAGTTTGGCCGCCGACGCGGGCGTTTGTGCAATTCAGGGTGGCCGAAGGGTGAACGATGAAGGGCTTCCCCTTTGTTTCGTACTCTGCTCGCCCTGCGCGTATATGTTGAACTTTCATACATAGAAGACTCTTTTTCGCGCTGGGAGCTGTTGCTGCCCGGCGTTTTTGTATTAGACGGAATTCACGGCAACGCAGGCGTACCGCCTGTATTGCTTTGCAAAGGAGAGATCGAATGGATCAAACGGAAGTAGCACCTATTGAAACGGAGCGTCCGCGCGAGGTGGACGCCGACACGACACAGCTGCGGGTGATTCCGCTAGGAGGACTTGGTGGAATCGGAAAAAACATGATGGTTCTGGAGTCCGGCGAAAACATCCTCATCGTTGACGCTGGCCTCATGTTTCCGGACAGCGATATGCACGGCGTGGATGTGGTGATCCCGGAGTCCGAGTATCTGCTGGACCGGTTGGACTGGATTCGCGGCATTGTGCTGACGCACGGACATGAGGACCATATCGGCGCGTTGCCCTATCTGATCGACCAGGGGCTTGATGCGCCGGTCTACGCCACGGCGCTGACGAAGGGCCTGCTTCAGGGCAAATTATCGGAGCATGGCTTGCTGGCGCAGACGGAACTGCATACGGTGACAGAGAGTGACGTGATTGCGCTGGAGCCGTTCACGGTAGAGTTTTTCCACACGTGCCACAGCTTCCCGGACAGTGTAGGGGTGAGTGTCTCCACGCCGGCCGGGCGGGTGATCCTGACGAGCGACTACAAGTTCGACGATACGCCGGTGGACGGCAAGTTGACCGAGGTGGACAAGCTGGAGCGCTGGGGTGACGAGGGTGTACTGCTGCTGCTGGGGGACAGCACGAATATAGAGGCGGAAGGCAGTACGCCCAGCGAAACCAAGGTCGAGGAGACGCTTGACAGTATCTTCTCGCAGGTGGATGGGCGGGTGATTCTGGCGACGTTTGCCAGCAACATCAGCCGCGTGCAGCAGATAATCACGATCTCGCGCAAGCATGGACGGCGGGTCGGGATGATCGGGCGTTCGATGATCAATAACGTGAAGATCGCGATCGGTCTCGGTTATCTCGATATCCGGCAGGACGAGCTTCTGACGGCCAAGGAGATGGAAGAACTGCCCTCCCACCAGGTGACGATCATCGCCACCGGCAGCCAGGGAGAACCGACCAGCGCCATGGTGCGCATGAGCATCGGGGACCAGAGTCAGATCAGTTTGCGCAAGGGCGACACGGTTGTGCTGAGCGCGACACCGATCCCGGGCAACGAGGAGCTGTTCAACCGCACCGTGGACAATCTGTACCGCCGCGGGGCAAGGGTCTTTTATCACGAGCTGTCGGACGACGTGCACGTGAGCGGACACGGCGGCAAGGCGGACTACCGCCGGATGCTGGAGCTGGTGCGACCGCGCTATTTCATCCCTGTGCACGGTGCATACCGGCATCTTGTTCTGCATGGAGAGCTGGCGGAGGAGGCCGGGATTGCGCCGGAGAACGTCTTCGTCGTCGAAGACGGGCAGGTGGTCGAGTTCGGCCATTTCGAGGAAGAAAGCGATGCGGTCGAGGCGCGATTGGGCGAGCACGTGAGCGCCAACCACGTTTTTGTCGACGGGTTGGGCGTGGGCGACATCGGCAGCGTCGTGCTGCGCGACCGGCGCCATCTGGGAAGCGACGGCTTTCTCGTGTGTATCGTGGCGCTGGACGAGTTCGACGGCTCGATCCTTTACGGTCCGGAGATTATCAGTCGCGGGTTTGTCTATATCCGGGACAACGAGGGGTTAATTCTGCGGGCGGAGGAGATCGTGCGAAACGAGGTCAAAGGCAAGGCGACGCCCACGGTGCTCTCGCGGCGCATACGCAATGCTTTGGCCAGCTTTTGCAGCAATGAGATGGGACGGCGGCCGATGATTCTGCCCGTCGTGATCCAAGTGTAGGGGCAGGCGGTCTTGGAAGCAGGTGCGCGGTCAGACCGGAGTTCGTTGACGTTTTTCTGAACTGAAAGTCAAAGGAGGAAGATCTGGTCTGTCCACGAAGGGCCACGGAGTTAATCTTCAGGGCTTGACGCAGATGATGGCCGTCGGTCACGAAAATTGCGCGAGAAGGGTGCGATTTTAACGACCGGGGGCCTGATCTTTTTCTGTTTCGAGCGATATTTTCCACGACTCAATTGAACCTGATGCTCACCCTTTTCGGAAACGGTAAGGAGGGGGATCCTATGGCGACCGTAAGACGCCGATCATTCGGTTGCAAAGCGCGGGCAAAACGTCGGGCTTCAGAGCGTCTATCCATTAGAAACTGATTGGTGAATTCGGAGTTCATTGGTATACTGTACTGGGAACGTTTGTTCTCTCCCTGCTAGCAGTATAAGGGGCTATTGGACCTAAAGTGGCTGGTGCGATTTCCGGCCACGAGCCGCGACCTTTGACTTCTGATATGGCAACTAAGAGGCGTACAAAGAAGAAAGCGACCCCACAGAAACAGTTTTTGGCCGGGTTGGCGACCATCGCCCGCGTGGAGGTTGTGGGTCTCAGTCTCGTGTTGATTTCGGTTTTTACGCTGCTGAGCCTTCTGACCGATTCGCGCGGCAGTGTCACAGGGCTGTGGATCGATCTCCTGCGTTATACCACCGGTGACGGGGTGGCCGGCGTACCTTTGCTGACCGGCTTCCTTGGCCTGTGGCTGGTTCTGCGCGCCATCGAAGGGCCGAAACGCCGCTCCTCATCGTCCCGCGACGGAGGCCGGTCGAACAGCGAGCTGCCGATCCTACCCTGGCGGGTGCCGACGGGCCTGCTTCTGATCTTTCTGGCATACATTGCCGCCATAACGCTGTTTCTGCCGCCTTTGACGCGGGCGGCGCGCGTCCTCGACGGGGGCGCGGGCGGGGCGCTCGGCCTCATCTTCGCGAATGCGCTGGCGGATGGGTTGCCCGGCTGGGGTGCGTGGATGGTGATTCTTGTGGTGGCGTTTTCGGGGCTGACGCTGCTCACCGGCCGCCGATTCTGGGATGGTCTCTGGGCTGGGGGCGGCGCGGTGGGCCAGGATGTCCGGGGCGTTCTGCAAGAGCTGTGGCGGCAGGAACGGCACAGAGAGCTCTTCAGAACCAGGAAGCTGGCCAGAAAGGAGCGAAACGAGACCCACGCTCCCGCTCCTCACGCCACATCGCTTTCCCCTGTAGCGCAGGTCGGCCGCGCTGCCGAAGGTGCGGCGTCAATGCAGCCGGAGGAGATAACCGATTCTGATGGTCAGGTGTCGGCGAAGGGCGACGAGCGGCATTTGAAAGACAGAAACGGAAAAGTTGAACCGGCGTGGGAACTCCCGCAGTTGAGCGATATGTTGGACTTCTGGGACCGGTCGATCGACAGCGACGATCTGATCCGCTACCGTGGCCGGCTGCTGGAGGAGACGCTGGCGCTGTTTGGCGTCCCCGCTGATTTTGAAGGGGTCAACGCCGGCCCGACAGTGACGCAATATCTGATCCGTCCGGGCTATACCGAGCGCACGGTGCGCGGGGAGACGAAGCGCACCAAGGTGAAGGTCAGCAAGATCGCCAGCCTGAGCAACGATCTGGCCCTGGCGCTTGCGGCGCGCACGGTGCGGATCGAGGCGCCTATTCCGGGGACGAGCTACGTCGGCATTGAGGTGCCGAACACTGAGAGCAACAATGTCGGCCTGAAGGAGCTGATGGAGAGCGAGGAGTACGAAACCATACAGGTTGGGGGCCGCCTGCCTATCGCGCTGGGCGAGGACGTGCGGGGTAAGCCGGTGGTCACCGACCTGGCGCGGATGCCCCATCTTCTGATCGCCGGCGCCACGGGGACGGGCAAGTCGGTCTGCATCAATTCGATTATCGGCTGCCTGCTTTTGACCCACACGCCGGAAACGCTGCGCCTGCTGATGATCGATCCGAAGATGGTCGAACTGACCGTCTACAACGGGACGCCGCATCTTCTCAGCCCGGTAGTGACCGACGTGGACCGGGCCGCGGGCGTGCTCTTCTGGTGCATCAAGGAGATGGAACGGCGCTACCAGATGCTCAACAAGGCCGGTGTACGCGATCTGGAACGTTTCAACGCGTATCTGCGCAAACTGGGCGAGGAGATCCTGCCTTACGTTGTCGTCATCATCGACGAAATGGCGGATCTGATGATGGCTGCGCCCGAGGAGGTGGAAAAGCACGTGATCCGCCTGGCACAGATGGCGCGGGCTGTGGGCATTCATATGATCATCGCGACGCAACGGCCCTCGGTCGATGTCATCACCGGCCTGATCAAGGCCAACTTCCCGGCCCGTATCGCGTTTGCGGTGACCAGCCAGATAGACAGCCGGGTGGTGCTGGACGTTCCGGGCGCGGAGAATCTGCTGGGGCGGGGCGACATGCTCTTTATGGCGCCGGATGCAAGCAAGCTGGAGCGGATGCAGGGCGCGTTTCTGGATGATGCGGAGACCAACCGCATCGTCCGCTACTGGCAGAATTTCCACAATCTGGAAACCTACATCCAGGAACAGGAGGGGAACGGACAGGGGCGACTGGAAGGCGAGCAGATCCCGCTCTTCACGCCTGATCCCATCTCCTCACCGATCGAAGAGCGCGAACTGCCGGCGACGGAGGGCACTGCGCAGAGAAGCGAGGGCGAATCTCTCCAACTCCTCGAACAGGATGACGGGCAGAGCCCACTGCGCGATCAGACGCAGGACGGCGAGGGCCGGGACGAACTTTTCGACGAGGCGGTACAGGTCGTGTCGGAGGCCGGGCGCGGCTCGGTGACGATATTGCAGCGGAAGCTGCGGGTCGGCCACAACCGTGCCAACCGTCTGGTGGAGCAGCTTGAAGCAGCCGGCATTCTGGGACCGGACCGGGGCCGGAGCCAGGGGCGGGAGGTCTATCTGAAGACCGCAGGAGAGATTGACCCGGAGCGCGTAGAGGAAGTTCCTTCATCGCTTGCTGCCTCTCCAAGGCTCGATCATGCCAATGGGGCCGAAGGCGGTGGGACCAGAGGCAATGGGGCAATCGACAATGGACCTGCCGATAGTGGGCAGGCAGACAGAGGAAAGGTTGAGCTGCCGCCGCCTCCTGAGAAGGGCGATGCTCCCCCCCGGATCTGGATGTAACGCTGCGTTCAATCCACAACAGGAGAATTAAGCATGAGCCAGAGCGTGTCCCCCGCGCGCCCCGCGTGGCTGTCTGACGCGATTTACCCCTTTGCGAGCAGTTTCTTCACGACTCCATCCGGCCACGAGATGCACTACATCGACGAGGGCGCGGGGGAGCCGATTGTTTTCCTGCATGGCAATCCCACCTGGTCCTTCGAATTTCGGCATCTGGTCGGGGATCTTCGTTCGCAATACCGATGTATCGCGCCCGACCATATCGGTTTCGGGCTGTCGGCGCGCAGCCAGCGACCGGCCGACCACCGGCCTGAAGCCCATGCGGATGCGGCGGCGGCTTTGCTGGACCACCTCGACGTGCAGGGTGCGACCCTGTACCTGGTGGATTGGGGCGGACCGATTGGGTTGGATTTCGCACGAAAGCATCCGGAGCGGGTGAAGCGGCTTGTGATCACGAACACCTGGTGCTGGCCGGTCGGGCGCGATCCGCACTATGTGATGTTCAGCTTTTTCATGTCGAGCTGGCTGGGCCAGTACATGATTAAGCGCCACAATTTTTTCGTGAACAGAGTGCTGCCGATGGCGGTCGCCTCAAAGGAGCTTCTAACGGCGGAGGTGATGGCGCACTATCGCAATGCGCAGCCGACGCCGGAGGCGCGTGCCGCGTGCGCGGCGTTTCCGAGGTACATCGTGGGTGCGGGCGACTGGCTGGGGTCGATCTGGGATGACCGGGCCGCGTTCACGGCGAAGCCTGCGCTGCTATTGTGGGGGTTCAAGGACATCGCGTTTCGGGAGAAGGAACTGAACCGGTGGAAGGCGGAGTTGGCGGATTTTGAGTTGCACGAGTTCAGGGATTGCGGGCACTTTTTGGCGGAGGAGGCTCCCGGGCGGATGCTGCCTGTGATGCACGGGTTCATGGAGCGGACGCGGTAGAGCAATGATATAATCACGGCGTTAGCGGCCCATTGGGAGCTGCCTTTGCAGACGGTCCGACACGGCGATGCGGACGTCCTGCGAAAGGGAACTGTCATGGATGAGATCAGGCTGAAAGACTACCGCTGCTTCCGGGAGGAGCAGACGGCCAAGTTAGCGCCCTTAACTCTTCTGGTGGGAGAGAACAGCACAGGCAAGACCTCCTTCCTGGCCATAATTCGCGCTCTTTGGGAACTCGCCAACGACTACAGGATCCCTGATTTCAAGGAAGAGCCGTATGATCTTGGCAGTTTCGACGAGATCGCTCACTTCCGAGGCGGGCGGGGCGGCAGAGCCGAAACCTTCGTTGCGGGATTCAGTACAACGAGACCGAATTCACACAAGAGGGCAAGTAAGCCTTTATCCAAGAAATTCGACGTAACATTCGGAAAGGATGGTGCAGTTCCGGTCCCTGTTGGAAGGCGATTTGCCTTTGGCGACACCTGGATTGAAGAAAGCTTTGAGGAAGACAGCGAAAAAAACCATGTCTATGTTCTCAGGGCTGCGACACACAGGGGAAGTTGGGAAAAGAGGGTGATCAGAGGAAAACGATACTCTCTTCAGGATCATACGATTCCTCCGCATGTTCACTTTAGCAACTCTTCAATTCCGGGGAGAAACCAGGCAGGAGACCCGGAGTATGAACCGCGGGAAGGCTCTCCTCCAATCAGCTCTGAAGACAAAGAGATTCTCCGAGAATTTCCCTGGTTTGATCTTTCGCTATCCGGAGTGCGCCCTTTCGCCAGCGCGCCGGTGCGTTCCAAGCCGAGTCGCACTTATGACCCATCTCGTTTCACCCGAGACCCCGAAGGTGACTATGTGCCGATGTATCTTGCAGACGTGTTCACGCGGCGCAATAGAGTGTGGACTGAACTCAAGAGACGCTTACAGGAATTTGGCAAGGCCGCGGGCCTGTTTGATGAAATTTCCATTAAGCGGTTGGGGCAGAGAGATAGCGAACCATTCCAGATTCAGATTAGAAAAGCTGGGGCCAACCTAAAGGGACCGTTACGCAATCTCATTGACGTCGGATACGGAGTCAGCCAGGCGCTCTTGGTGATAACCGAGTTGCTACGACCGGACGCGCCGCCTCTGTTCCTCTTGCAGCAGCCAGAAGTACACCTTCATCCAAGCGCGCAGGCTGCGCTTGGCAGTCTGTTTTGTCAGATTGCTGGCAATGAGCGTCAGATTATCGTCGAGACGCACAGTGATCACCTGATAGATCGCGTGCGTATGGATGTCCGCGACGGGAGCGGCGCCTTGAAGCCTGAAGATGTATCGGTACTTTATTTTGAAAGGGACAGTCTCGACGTGCAGATCCATTCACTGGGAATCGACGACGAGGGCAATGTTTTGAACGCGCCCGACAGCTACCGCAGATTTTTCATGGAAGAAACGACCAGGTCTTTAGGGCTGTAGCAAGTGTGCGCGATTGTTGATGTAAACGTTTCCCACGAAGTCTTTGGCGACAATCGACCCGAAGCTGGCAGAAGGTTTTTCGAACGGCTTGATTCCGGCTTGCTTCGCCTTGTAGTTAGCAGGAGGCTTCTTGCCGAACTCAACTATGTGAAGGCCCGGCAGTGGATACAGCAGGGGATTCTCGCAGGGAGAATCCGGCAGGAGACGCCGGGCCCTGTGGATCAGAGGGAGGAGGAACTCGGCAGAGAGGGGAGATGCCGTTCCAACGACATTCATTTGATCGCGCTGGCCCAGGTCAGCGGCGCACGTCTTTTGTACTCAAACGACCGGGCTTTACACGAGGATTTTGGAAACAAGCTCTTGATCGATAGACCGCGCGGGAAAGTGTACTCAACAAATGAGCGCAAGGATTTTACAAACGCCCACCAAAAACTACTGAGCAATAGAAACCTGTGCCGGCGTCGATGAACTGCCAGTTTCAGGTCGCGCTAAGCCCGAAACTGGACAACGTCGCGCGGCATCCTCCCAAAAATCACTGACTGAGAACCAAAAACTTTCGGATGGATCGCAAACGGATCGCGGCAATTCTTGTGGGGCTGGCTCTTGCGGCCGCTGTTGGGCTGGCTGTCCTCTCTTTCACGACTCGGATCCCGGATGCAGAGAGTTTGCCGGATGAGGCGGCGGCGCGGCTTGAGGAGTTGAAGACTGTGCAGGGGCGGCTGCAGCTGGGGAAAGATGATCAAATGGTTGAGTACGAACTGTGGGTGCAGCGGCCGCGACATCTGCGGGCAGAGGCGGAACTGGAAGGGCTGGACCGCAAGGCGGTCTTTATCATGACGTTCAACGAAGAAGAGGCGTGGACGTATGACCCAGTGCTGGACCTCGCCACCGTCACCGACCGGACGGAAGGCGCGGCGGCGGGCTCGCGCTTCGGCACGTCATTGTTGGAGACGATGCCGGATGATGTGCTGGCGGCGCTGCGCGCGGGTGAACTGCAGATTGTCGGCGAGGAGGCGGCGGCCGGCCGGAATGCGCTGCGGGTGCAGATTCAACTGCCTTCGGGGCAGAGTCCACTGGAAGAGGCGGGTGAGCAGGTGAACGTTTGGCTGGACAGGAGTACCTACTACCCACTGGCAATTGAAGGCAGTACCGGCTTCCGCATGCGGTTCGACTTCATCAGGTTCGATGAGGAGATCGATCCGCGGACGTTCGTCTTCTTCCCTCCACCGGGCGCGACCGTGCGCCGGATCGGTGAGTAACGGGCCGCCGCGCGCGGACGCGCGCGCAGAGATGCCGCGGGGATTTGCCCGTTTTCGCAATATCCTGGCGGCCTGTATCGCCACCCGTTTGGCAATCGATACAACGACACAGCTCTTCTTCCCCTTCCTGCGGACGGTTGCACTGGGGCTGGGGATGGATATCGTTGTCCTGGGCCGTCTGGTCAGCCTGCGCAGCCTGGCGGGGTTGAGCGCGCCGCTGTTTGGCACGGCGGCGGACAACCTCGGCTATCGCCGCATCATGCGGCTGTCGCTGCTGTTGACGGCGGCGGGCATGTTTTTGTTGGGCAGCGGTGCAGGCATCTGGTCGGTCGTTGTCGGCATGATCGTGTCGGGGGCGGGGCTGACGGGCTTTCTGCCGACCTGCCAGGCGTATATCAGTGCGCGACTGCCGTTTGCGCAGCGGGCGCGGGGCATCGGGATACTGGAGTACTCCTGGGCACTGGCAGGCATTGTCGGTCTGCCGCTGATGGGCTTTCTCTTTGGCCGCTTCAGTTGGAGACTCCCGTTCTTTGTGCTGGGCGGGGCGATGCTGGCAAGCTGGGTTCTGATTGGACTCTTGCCGGAAGCGACGGCCGGCGTACGGGTTATGGACCCCGAAAGAGCGCGGCGTCGGGAGGCGGCCCGGAAAAGGCTGAGGAGCCGCGCCTTCACTCCCCTTCTTGTATCCCTCCCCCCTCTACGTGCGCAGACAGTCGCCGGACTTTTCGATCTCGGGCCCAACTGGCGCGCCGCGCTGGCCGTCATCGGTGCCAACGCTCTTTTCTATTTCAGCCAGGTCCACATCCTGATTGCCCATGGCGCGTGGCTAGAGACCGAATACGGCCTGGTCCCGGAAACGTTGGGGCTGGTGGCGTTTGCGCAGGGCGCCGCGGACCTGTGCGGTAGTGTGCTCGTCTCGCTTATTACCGACCGGATCGGCAAGAAGCGGGCCGTGCAGTTCGGCATGCTGGGATCGCTGCTGGTCTACGTCTCCATGCCGATTATCAATGTGGGGCTGGCGCCGGTGGTTGCCGCGATGGTGCTGCTGCGCTTCGTGTTCGAGTACGGGATTGTCAGCGCCATCGCCTTGATCAGTGAGCAGGCGCCGGACCGGCGGGGTAAGGTCATCTCCCTTTCGGTGGCGCTCAATCTGCTGGGCTCCACGTTCAGCGGATTTTCGGGGCCGTGGATGTATACCCGCTTCGGCGTGTGGGGGCTGGGGCCGGTGGCGGCGGTGGGGACGCTGACGGCGTTCTTGCTATTGACGGTTTGGGGACGCGAGTCGGGCTGACGGTTCTCACTGAGAAATTGACACGGGGACAGATCATGACAATTCTCTACCGACCTGACGATGGGGTCGCGGGTGACTTCATCCCCTTCTATTGGGAGGGCGACTACCACCTTTTCTACATCAAGGAATACGGGGCTGAGACCGGACATGGCCCGGGCCGGCCCTGGTATCACCTCGTGACGCGCGACTTTGTCCACTTCGAGGAATGGGGCGAGGCGATAACACCTGGGGCCCCCGATGAGCAGGACGTCGATGTCGGGACAGGCTCCGTGATCGCGGGCGACGGCATCTTCTACATCTACTTTACGGGAATCAATCCAGCCTTCGCCGGGACCGGCAAAGCGGCGCAGGTGGTTATGCGCGCCACCAGCGCTGACCTGCGTACGTGGCACAAGGACCCGGACTTCAGGTTCTTCGCGCCTACTGAACTGGGATATGAGCTGGACGACTGGCGCGACCCCTATGTGTTCTGGAACGAGGCGGCGGGGGAATACTGGATGCTGATGACGGCGCGCACGGATAGCGGCCCGGTGCGCAACCGCGGCTGCATCGGGCTGGCCGTCAGTTCCGACCTGGTGACGTGGGAGGGACGGCCGCCGCTGTGGGCGCCGGGTGAGGTGTGGGCGCACCCCTGCCCGGACCTGTTCCGTCATGGCGAACTGTGGTACCTGGTCTATTCGGTCTCGAGGGAGTGGATCGCCACCCATTACCGGATGGCGCACAGCCTGGCGGGGCCGTGGACCTCTGCGAACGACGACATGTTGGACGGTCTTGCCTACGGCGCGGCGAAGACGGCGGGAGACGGGGCGCAGCGCTATTCCTTTGGCTGGCTGCCGGTGCGCGCGGACGAGTCGGACGACGGCGAATGGCTGTGGGGCGGCAACCTGGTCGTTCACGAGGTTGTGCCGCAGCCGGACGGTTCTCTGGCGGTCCGCATACCCGAGACGGTTGCCGGCGCTTTTGACAAACCGGCTCCGCTTGTGGCGCAAACGGTGCTCGGCAGCTGGGAGGTCGAGGGAGAGAGCGCCAGTACATCTGCGGTCAGCCGGTACGCGCTGATGACGCTGGGGGAGATGCCGGAGGAATGTCTGATCGAGGCGACTGTGACGTTCGAGCCAGGGTTGACCAACTGCGGCCTGATGCTGCGCGCCAGCGATGATCTGGAGTCCTACTACCAGGTGCGTCTGGAGCCGGCCAAGAACCGGGTCGTGCTGGACCGCTGGACGCCGCATTTCAGCGTAACGACGCCGAATCCGCCCTTTATGCTCGAACGCCGGGTCGTTCTGGAGCCGGACAGACCGCTGAAAGTGCAACTGCTTGTCGACGGCACGGCGCTGGTCATCTATATCGATGACCGGGTCGCCCTTTCCACCCGCATCTATGGCCGGCGCGAAGGCGCGCTGGGCCTCTTCGCGACCGAGGGCGAGGTCCGGTTCGACAGGATCGGAATGGCGACCCGATGATTTGCCGGGGCGAGTGACTGTGTGGCAACGGTTTTCTTCCCGTTTCCGGGCACGAACATGGGCGTCATCCAGGGCTGACCGGCAACCGCGCGCGGAGGCGTCGCGTGGCTTCTCCCGCTTCCGCCATATCCTGGCCGCCTGTGTGGCTACCCGGCTGGTCGTCGACACAACTGTCCAACTTTTCTACTCCTTCTTACCGATCATTGCGCTGGGGATGGCCCTGGATGTTGTCGTTCTGGGCCGTCTGATGAGCCTGCGCAGCGCGGTGGGGCTGAGCGCGCCGCTGTTCGGCAGCGCGGCGGACCGCTACGGCTACCGGCGCGTGATGCGTCTAGCCCTGGTTTTGGCCGCGTCTGGGACCTTTTTGCTGGGCAGCGGCGCGGGGTTCTGGTCGGCTGCGGCCGGGATGGTTCTATCGGGAGTGGGGTTGACCGGCTTCTTGCCGACCGTTCAGGCTTACATCAGCGCGCAGCTGCCCTTTGCGCAGCGGGCGCGGGGCCTCGGTATTCTGGAGTATTCCTGGGCCCTGGCGGGGATACTCGGCCTTTCGCTGATGGGGTTGCTTTTCGACCGTTTCAGCTGGCAACTCCCCTTTATCGTTTTGGGCGTTGCCATACTGGCGGGCTGGGCCCTGCTTGGCTTTCTGCCGAAAGTACCGAGGGGCGCAGACCCTTCACTGGCGGGCGCCGGCGCAGAGAACGGGCCGACGCAGGTCGGCGCTGCAGGTGAAGAAGGCGGTACGGAGGCAAGCCTTGAGAAGGGAGTCACGCCGTCTCTTACTCTTCACCTCTCACGGCTTGTTATCGGCGCGGCGCGGCATATCGCCGGTCTATTCGATCTCGGCCCAAACCGGCTCTCGGCCTACATGATAATCGGCGCGAACAGTCTCTTTCTTTTCAGCCAGGGCCACGTCCTCATTGCTCACGGCGTCTGGCTGCAGACCGAATACGGCCTGACGGCAACTGCCTTGGGCTTGGTGGCCCTGTTGCAGGGCGCAGCGGACCTGGCGGGGGCTGTTCTCGTGTCATTGATCGCGGACGGGGTCGGCAAGAAGCGATCATTTCAGGCAGGCCTTCTCGGTTCAGCGCTGGTTTACCTCTCTCTCCCAGCCGTCAATATCGGGCTGTTGCCGGTCGTCGCGGCGTTGCTGCTGATGCGATTTACATTCGAGTACGGCCTCGTCAGCGCCGTCGCCCTGGTCAGCGAACAGGCTCCGGACCGGCGGGGCAAGGTAATGTCGCTGGCGGTGGCGATCAACCTGGTGGGGATGACCTTCACCGGATTTACCGGGCCGTGGATGTACACCCGATTCGGCGTGTGGGGGCTGGGACCGGTGTCGGCCATCTGTACGCTGGCGGCATTTATGCTGCTGACAGTTTGGGGACGCGAGTCGGCGGAAACTGCGGGGGTTAGGAGTTAGGGGTTTGGGATGAGGGGTCAGTGGCTAGCGTAGGCGCAGGAGTTGGCTGGGAGAAGTGATTTGCGCCGTATACATAGGCCATGCCATGATGATTCTGCATGCTCCATCGAGCAGTTCACGTAGATTGGACGCCGCTACAAGGGCGGCTATGGTCGTCCCGCACACACGGTAATGAGGAATCCTCACATGAACATCATTTACCTGCACTCGCACGACACGGGCCGGTACCTGCAGCCCTACGGCCATGCGGTGCCCGCGCCCAATCTGCAGCGGCTGGCGGAGGAGGGCGTTCTCTTCCGGCGGGCGTTCAGCGCGGCGCCGACCTGCTCGCCGAGCCGGGCCTGTCTGCTCACCGGTCAGAGCTCGCATTCCTGCGGGCAGTTGGGGCTGGCCAACCGGGACTTTTTTCTGCAGCATCCCGAACGGCACCTGGCGAACTTTCTGCGCGGCCACGGCTACCGCACCGCTCTGTGCGGCTTTCAACACCTGACGCTCGATACGCGCACGCTGGGCTACGAATGGATCGCTGAAGCCGACCCGCCCGGGTCGCGGGGTCCGGAGTACAGAACGGAGGCAGCGGTCGAGTTCATCAAGCGGGAGCATGACCGGCCCTTTTTCCTGGCGGTGGGCTACTCGGAGACGCATCGCGTCTTTCCTGAGCCGAGCGAGGAGGAGGACGTGCGCTATACGTTGCCGCCGGCGCCACTGCCGGACACGCCGGAGACCCGCTACGACATGGCCTCCTACAAGCGTATGGCAAAGATTCTGGACGACCAGGTCGGGATCGTGCTGGCGGCGCTGGAGAAGGCGGGTCTGGCGGAGGATACGCTGTTCATCTACACGACCGACCACGGGCTGGCCTTCCCCGGCATGAAATGCACGCTGACCGATCACGGTTTCGGCGTCTCGCTGATCATGCGCGGGCCGCAGGGGTTCAGCGGCGGTAAGGTCGTGGACGGGATGGTCTCGCAGATTGACATCTACCCGACACTGTGCGAGCTGCTGGGGGTGGAACCGCCGGCATGGCTGCAAGGGCGCTCGGTTGTGCCGCTGGTGGCGGGTACGGCCGATGAGATCAACGAGGAGATCTTCGGGGAGGTGAGCTATCACGCCGGCTATGAACCGAAACGGGCGGTGCGCACGCAGCGCTGGAAGTATATCCGCCGTTTCGACGGGTGGGCAACGACGACGATGCCCAATATCGACAACGGGCCTAGCAAGCAGTATCTGATGGACAACGGTCTGGCCGAGCGCAAGGTCCACGAGGAGGCGCTCTACGATCTGATCTATGATCCTAATGAAGCGGGTAACCTGGTGAACGATCCGGACTACGCGGAAGCGCTGGCGGAGATGCGCGGCCGGCTCTCGTCATGGATGGAGCGCACGGATGACCCCCTACTGCAGGGCCCTGTACCGGCGCCGGAGGGCGCGTACGTGGACAGCCCGGGCGACGCGCATCCGGGTGTTTCGGAACGGGACTCGGTCAGCCAGTGGCTGCGGCGGGAGAGGCTGGATATCCGGGGATAGTATGCTGTTGTGAGAGGCCGGCGGCGTGGGGATGCAGCGGCTGCCGGCGTCATTTTTCTCCCAGGGCGTAGACCAGCGCCTCGATGATGAGGTCGATTTCAGACTCGGTCGCCACCAGCGGCGGGGCCATGATGAGGATGTTGCCCAGGCCGGGAACGGTGTTGCCGTTGCGTCCGAGGATGACGCCGGCCTGTTTGCAGCGGCCCAGGATTGCCAGTACCTCGGCGTCGTCGAGGGGCTGTTTGGTACCCTTGTCGGCCACCAGCTCAACGCCCAGGAGCAGCCCGCGGCCGCGGGCTTCGCCCACCCACGGGTGCGGCGCCAGGTTTTTGAGTTGAGCCAGCGCGTAGTCCCCCATGCTGCGGGCTTTCTCCACCAGACCTTCTTCCTCCACGATCTGCAGATTGTGCAGTCCGACCGCGGTGCTGACCGGGTGGCCGCCAAAGGTGTTGATGTGGCGGAAGTGGGTCAGGTCGCCGGCCTCGCCCATGAAGACGTCGAAGATATATTCCTGCACGGCGGTCGCAGCCAAGGGCATGTAGCCGCTCGAAAGCCCTTTGGCCATGGTTATGATGTCGGGCTTTACGTCCCAGTGGTCGTGGCCGAACATTTTGCCGGTGCGGCCGTAGCCGGAGACAACTTCGTCGAAGATGAGCAGCACGCCGTACTCGTCACAGATTTCGCGCACGCGCGGCAGGTACTCATCCGGCGGGACGAGGACGCCGCCGCCGGAGATGATCGGCTCCATCAGAACCGCGGCGACGGTCTCGGGCCCCTCGTAGATGATCGTCTCCTCGATCGCCTGTGCGCAGGCGATGCCGTGCTCGGCCGGGGTGAGTTTGGGGTGGGCGCGGTAGGGATAGGGGGGCGGAACGTGGATGAAGCCGGGCGCCATCGGCCCGTAGCCGATCTTGCGTTCGGCCTGGCCGGTGGCGCTCATGGCGCCGAGCGTGTTGCCATGGTAGGCGCGGTGGCGGGAGATGATCTTGTAGCGGGTGGCGCCGCCCGGTTTGCCGGACTGCAGGTGGTACTGGCGGGCGACCTTGAAGGCGACCTCGTTGGCTTCGGAGCCGCTGGAGGAGAAGTAGACGCGGCCGCTCCAGCCGAGGAGGTCCAGTATTTTGTCGGCCAGCTGCGCGCCGGGCGGATGCGTCATGGTAGGCGCGAGATAGGGGAGCTCGGTCATCTGCGCGGCGGCGGTTTCGGCGAGTTCGCTGCGCCCGTAGCCGATGTTCACGCACCAGAGGCCGGCCATTGCGTCGAGGTAGCGGCGGCCCTGGTCATCTTCCAGGTAGCAGCCTTCGCCGCGGACGATGAGGGTAGGTGGTGCGTCGGCCAGCGGTTTGTGCTGGGTGAGGGGATGCCAGAGGGCGCGGACGTCGAGTTCGGAGATGGAAGGGGCAGCGGTCATTTTTTCTCTCGCTTTTTCGGTGGGGTTGGTGTGATATATGGTGGGATCATACCAGCAACTTGTGATCAGGTCTACAATGGGCCGGAGGCTGTTGCAGACGCCGGAACCACAGCTCAGTCAATGCAGTCAATGCCGTGTATCTTCGCCGTACCTGTGATAGAATGCGAAAAATCCCTCTTGCTTATCAGCCATAGTTCAGACAGAGCTTTACATAACAGAAGAAATGGTCAAGACCGAGGAATGAACTGGAAGCACAGGCAGACGCCTCATCTACAGAACACGGTTAACGATCCCTGTCACGTCGATCAGATAAACTGTAATTCGGACAGTGCCGAACGGGAGGAGCGGAGGCGACGCGCTCTCTCGATTGTTGGGGCGTTCTCCAGCGGGGTCGACGATCTTTCAGTCAATCACGATCATTATCTGGCTGAGGCGTATGCTAACGCAGCCGATGATGAATGATCGTACTTCATTGATAAGCACGGTTTCACTCCCATAGATTAGCCACAACATCCCAATTCAGGAGGAAGGAATGACTCAGGATACTATCCGCGTCGGCGTTGTCGGCGCAGGGGCCAACACGCGTGACCGGCATATTCCGGGCCTGCAGGCGATTGAGGGCGTCGAGATCGTCTCGGTCTGCAATCGCAGCCAGGAGTCGGGCGAACGGGTCGCGAAGCGGTTCGGCATCGAGCGGGTGTGCACGAACTGGCAGGATGTCGTGCAAGCCGAGGACGTGGACGCCGTAGTGATCGGCACGTGGCCGTACATGCACCGTCTCCTCACGGTGGCCGCGCTGGAGGCGGATAAGCACGTAATGTGCGAGGCGCGTATGGCGATGAATGCGTCAGAGGCCCACTGTATGTATAACGCGCTACGCAGCCGGCCGCACCTGGTGGCGCAGATCGTGCCGTCGCCCTTCAGCCTGCGCGTGGACCGGACGATCCAGCGGCTGATCCGAGACGGCTGGCTGGGGGATGTGCTGGTGGTGGACGTCCGCGCGGGCGGCGCCTTCATCGACAAGGATGTCGAGATGCACTGGCGCCACAATATGGACTACAGCGGGCTGAACGTGATGACGATGGGTATCTGGTATGAGGCGATGATGCGCTGGGTCGGCGAGGCCACCAGCGTGGTCGCCAAGGGGAAGACCTTCACGCCTGTGCGCCAGGATGAAGAGGGGCGCATGATGGGCGTACGCATCCCCGATCACATCGACATCATCGCGGACCTGGCCGGCGGCGGGCAGGCGCACATTCAGGTGAGCAACGTGACAGGATTCGGAGATCCGCCCTCGGCGACGATCTACGGCAGCGAAGGCACGCTGCATTTCAGCGGCGACGTCCTGACGGGCGGACAGCGCGGCGACAGCGGCCTGAGTGAGATCGAAGTGCCGGACCATGAGGCGGGAGGGTGGCGCGTCGAAGAGGAGTTCATCAGCGCGATCCGCGGGCACGAAGTGATCACCCACACCGATTTCGCCACGGGCGTGAAGTACATGGAGTTCACCGAGGCGGTCCATCGCAGCCGGCGCAGCGGGAAGACAGTGAACCTGCCATTGCTGTAAAGGCGGCGGCCAGGAATCGCCGGCCATGACAACAGGGGGAGACCGATGAAACGATACGGAATGGTCATTCACGTCAGGCCGGAGTTGGAGGACGCCTACGTACATCTGCACGCCAACACGTGGCCGGAAGTATTGCAGAAGATCAGCGACTGTAATATGCGCAACTACACGATCTTCATGCGGGACGGCTATCTGTTCGCCTACTATGAGTATGTGGGGGACGACTACGAGGCCGACATGGCAAAGATGGCGGCCGACCCGGTTACACAGGCGTGGTGGAAGCTGACCGACCCCTGCCAGGAGCCGGTGGAGAGCGCGGCTGAAGGCGAGCGCTGGGCAGAGATGGAGGAGGTATTCCATCATGACTGAGCGCAAGCGCTATGTGGATACCCACGTGCATTTCTGGGACGGCTCGGTGATCGACTATCCGTGGCTGGCGGGCGCACCGGCGATCGCGCATCCCCATCTGCCGGCCGACCTGGAACGGGCGCGGGAAGGTGTCTCGCTGGAGCTGGCCGCGATCGTCTTTGAGGAGGCGGACTGTCTGCCGGCGCATGCGCTGCGGGAGGCGGAGTGGGTCACCGAGCTGGCGCAGGGGGAGCCGCGCATTCGCGGCATCGTCGCGAGCGCGCCCCTGCAGGACGGCGAGGGCGCCCGGCCGCTTCTGGAGGCGCTGGCGGAGCTGCCGCTGGTCAAGGGGATCCGCCGCCTGATCCAGGACGAACCGCTTGGTTTCTGTACCGCGAAGGACTTTGTGCGCGGCGTGCAGCTGCTGCCGGAGTACGGGTTCAGCTTCGACCTGTGCATCTACCATCCACAGATGGGGGATGTGTTGGAACTGGTGGCGCAGTGCCCGGATGTCTCCTTCCTGCTCGATCATATCGGCAAACCGGGCATCGCGGACGGCATCATGCAGCCGTGGAAGGACCAGCTGCGCGAGCTGGCCAGCCGGCCGGACATTCACTGCAAGCTCTCCGGCGTGACGACGGAGGCGGACCACGAGAACTGGAACCGGGATGAGCTGCGACCTTACATCGAGCACGTGCTCGACTGTTTCGGGCCGGACCGGGTGGTCTTCGGCTCCGACTGGCCGGTGGTCGATATGGCCGCGGACTACGTTACCTGGTTTGACATTGTCCAGGACAGCATCAGCCACTTGAGCGCGGCGGACCAGCAGAAGATCATGCATGACAATGGGGCGCGCTTTTACAGGTTGGAGGTTTGACAGCAGTTTTCAGTTGTCAGGTTGTAGCTACTAAGCCATGTTCTGTGTGTGCACTGTGTGCGGTCTGCCTGGGGGGAATGTACCGTCAGCATTTCTGTAGCGGGCTCTCGATGGTCATGGCGGTGAACGTTGGGCATATATGGGAGTGGCCTCGCCTGTCTTGCTCGCGCTGGCACATACCCGGAATCTGCCAAGATGCGTGGGGGGGAGGGGGGTTAATCCCGGTCGCAGCGGGTCATCAAGGTCATTTTGCCACTCACTCGCAGCGGCGGGTGTTTTTGGAGGGGGCGTTGCGGGGGCTCCGCCCCCGCACAAGGGAGGGCCGAATAGGCCCGACCGCCCATAA
>WTGY01000163.1 GCA_011523365.1 Caldilineaceae bacterium | reverse complement strand
TGCGGGGGCTCCGCCCCCGCACAAGGGAGGGCCGAATAGGCCCGACCGCCCATAACTGCAGTGGTCAGTGGTTAGTGGCCAGTTGTCAGAGAGATCACTTCCCCTGCGCCAGTGTTGATCGCGGAATGGCTATGGCTTAGTAGTTGCTTCAGTTCTTAGTTTTCAGTGCTGCCATGCGTTCGCCAGAAACGCGGTCACACATGACTTGAAACATTAACTCAAAGCAATCGCGAGGAGCTATCGATGGCCTATACACCCAAACCGGAAAATAAGTTCAGCTTCGGTCTCTGGACCGTCGGCAACATTGGACGCGACCCTTTCGGCGACCCTGTGCGGGAGGTACGCTCGCCGGTGCAACTGGTGCAGCTGCTGGGAGAGGTGGGCGCGTGGGGTGTCAATTTCCATGACAATGACCTGGTCCCGATCGACGCGACCGCGGCCGAGCGCGACCGGATCGTGAGCGACTTCAAGAAGGCGCTGGATGAGAACGGCCTCGTGGTGCCGATGGCGACGACCAATCTGTTTACGCACCCGGCCTTTCGCGACGGCGCATTCACCAGCACCGATCCGGAGGTGCGGGCCTTTGCGCTGCAGAAGACGATGGCTGCCATCGACCTGGGGGTTGAGTGCGGGGCCAGCACTTACGTCTTCTGGGGCGGGCGGGAAGGCACAGAGACCGATGCCAGCAAGAGCCCTGCGGATACCGGCAAATGGTTCCAGGAAGCGCTGAACTTTCTGTGTGAATATGTGATGGACCAGGGCTATGATCTGCGCTTCGCGCTGGAGCCGAAGCCGAACGAGCCGCGCGGCGATATCTACCTGGCGACGGTCGGCCACATGCTGGCCTTCATCGAAACGCTGGACCATCCGGAGATGATCGGCGTGAATCCGGAGGTGGCGCACGAGCATATGGCCGGCCTGAACTTCACGCATGCGGTGGCGCAGGCGTGGAACGCGGGCAAGCTCTTCCACATCGACCTCAACGACCAGAATCTGGGCCGCTACGATCAGGACTTCCGCTTCGGCAGCCACAACATCAAGCAGGCGTTTTTCCTGGTCAAGTTCCTGGAAGACGTCGGCTACGACAACCCGCGGCACTTCGATGCCCATGCCTACCGTTCCAGCGACTACGAGGATGTCAAGGCCTTTGCCAGCGGCTGTATGCGCACGTACCTGATCCTGAAGGAGAAGGCCGAGCAGATGCGCGAGCACGAGCAGATCCAGGCGTTGCTGGCGCAGATTTCGGCTGATGACGGCTCAATGGACGGTTTCAGAGGCAAGTACTCATCAGAGAAGGCGGCCGGTCTCAAGGCGCATGCCTTTGACCGCGACGAGCTGGGCCGGCGCGGCAAGCCGTATGAACAGCTGGACCAGCTGGTGGTTGAACTGTTGCTGGGCGTGTGAAGGGCAGTTTTTAGTAGGCAGTTTCTAGTTTTTAGTACAACCATTGCCGGCCAGCGGCAACCATATGGGCGATCACAATGGTTGCCCATACATATTACGATAAAAGGGGCGCTGGAACTATGTATTTGATCGGCATCGACTCTTCCACCACGGCTACGAAGTCTCTGATCATTGACGGCGACGGCGAGATTGTTGCCGTCGGCGCGGCTGAGTACCCGTTCGAGACGCCCCAGCCCCTGTGGAGCGAGCAGCACCCCGACCTGTGGTGGGACGGCACGGTGAAGAGCATGCGCGCGGCGCTAGAGCAGTCCGGCATCGATCCGGCGGAAGTCGGCGCGGTGGGCGTGAGCGGACAGATGCACGGGCTGGTTCTGTTGGACGAGGACGGCGTACCGCTGCGGCCGGCTATCCTGTGGAACGACCAGCGCACCGGCAAGCAGTGCGATGATATGCGCCTGTGGCTGGGCAAGGAAAACCTGGTACGCATCACGGGCAATGACGCGCTGGCAGGCTTCACCGCGCCCAAGATTCTGTGGGTGAAGGAGAACGAGCCGGAGATCTATGGCCGCGTCCGTCAGATCCTTCTGCCCAAAGACTACGTGCGCTATAAGCTGACCGGCGACTACGCCACCGACAAGGCCGGTGCCGGCGGCACATCGCTGCTGGAACTGGCGACGCGGGAGTGGTCGCCGACGGTTCTGGCCGCGCTCGAGATTCCACCGCAGTTCCTGCCCGCTACGCACGAAGGTACGCAGGTGACGGGAGTGATCTCGGCGGAGGCGGCGGAGGCCACGGGCCTGCGCGCAGGCACGCCGGTGGTTGGGGGCGGGGGCGACCAGTCGGTACAGGCTGTGGGCGTAGGCGCGATCGAGGAGGGGATCGTCGCGCTGACGCTGGGCACGTCGGGGGTCGTCTTCGCGACCGCGAACGAGCCTTTCTACGAGCCGGAGGGACGCCTGCACGCGTTCCCCCACGCTCTGCCGGACAAGTGGCATCTGATGGGAGTGATGCTTTCGGCCGCGGGCAGCCTGCGCTGGCACCGGGATACCTTGGCGCCGGGCATGGAGTTCGACGACCTGGTGGCTCCGGCCGCAGAGGTGCCGGTCGGCAGCGAGGGGCTGCTCTTTCTGCCCTATCTGACGGGAGAACGGACGCCGCATCCGGACCCATTCGCCCGCGGCGCGTTCGTCGGGCTGACGGTCCGCCACGGGCTGCCGCACATGACCCGCGCTGTGCTGGAAGGCGTGGCATTCGGCCTGCGAGACAGCTTTACGCTGATGCAGGGGGTCGGCCTCAGCGAGATCAGGCAGGTGCGGGTGAGCGGCGGCGGCGCGCGCAGCCCGTTGTGGCGGCAGATTTTGGCGGATGTGTTGGGCAGCGAGCTGGTGACCGTCAACACCACGGAAGGCGGGGCCTACGGCGCGGCGCTGCTCGCCGGTGTGGGCGCTGGCGTCTGGCTTGATGGCGAGAGCGCGTGCGCGGCGACAATTCGCGTCACCGGCTCCACCACACCCAATGCCGACGCCATTTCCTCCTACGACGACCTCTACGAACTCTATCAAGGCCTCTACCCGGCGCTGCGAGCAACGTTCGATGGCGTGCGCCAGAGCGAGGGGTGAGAATTGATGGATAGGGAGTGAGGCGTGGTAGTTGTTCTCTCTTTCCTCTCTCCTCTTCACTCTCTTCTCCAAATCTGAGGAGATCCTGTGCGCTCGCAGCTATTCTACGCTGTCTACGTTCCCACCTTCATTTTATCCTTCTGCCAGGGGATGCTGGCGCTGCTGCTACCGGTATACGTGATCGACCTGGGGCTGTCCTTCAGCCTGATCGGCATTGTGCTGGGCAGTTACGGCATTGGAACGCTGCTGGCAGACCTGCCCGCCGGGGGCATCCAGGACCGCATCGAAAACCGTCTTTCGATGATTATCGGTATCTGCGTGATGGGGCTGGGGATGCTGGCGCTGAGCTTGTCAATGCGCTTCATCACGCTGGTGATGTGCGGGATCTCGATTGGGGCGGGCGCGGCGTTGTGGAACGTCTCCCGGCACGCGTACCTGGCCAACAATACGCTCAACGCCAGTCGCGGGCGGGCTATCTCGATCTTCGGCGGCGTCAACCGCATTGGCATGTTCGCGGGCCCGATTACAGGGGGATATCTCAGTGCGGAGGCCGGCATGCATACCGCCTTCGCCTTCTGCGGCGTTATCGCGCTGCTGGCATTGATCTTTCCGCTCCTGTTCGTTCACGACAGTCTGGCCGAAGTGCCGTCGAAGCAACAGGCGTCAATGGCGCTCTCCTACGGGCGCATGCTTACTTTTCTGCGCCGCAATGTCTGGTTGGTGACGCCGGCCGGCTTCGGCATGATCTGCGCGCAGACGATCCGTGCCGGCCGCCAGACCATTATCCCGTTGTACGCTGCTTCGATCCTGGGTCTGGAGGTCGACAGAATCGGTCTGGTGATGGGGATCGCGGCGGCCGTGGATATGTCAATGTTCTATCCGGCGGGCTTAGTGATGGACCGGTTCGGGCGCAAGTTTGCCTACGTGCCTTCCTTCCTGTTGCAGGGGTTGGGTATGGCCCTGATTCCGCTTACGGGCTCCTTTGCGGCGCTGCTGGCGGTCACATCGCTGATCGGTTTCGGCAACGGGCTTGGCTCGGGGACGATGCTGACATTGGGCGCAGACCTGGCGCCGCCGAAGGGTGAGGGCATGGGCGCGTTTCTGGGGCTATGGCGGCTGATAGGGGACACCGGTCACACGAGCGCCCCTATCATAGTCGGCACGATTGCCGACGCGCTGAGCCTGGTGCCGTCGATCTACGTGATCGCCGTCATTGGGTTGGGGGCTGGATCGATCCTGGGGTTGTTTGTGCCGGAGACGTTGAAGAAGGCGTCGACGGTGGGCGCGGAGCCGGCTGCGACCGGCGGCTAGTGGCCGCCGATCATGATGGCGCCGGCGCTGTCCTGCGGGCCTGCATCGGCTGAAAGCGCCAGTAGCTGAGAGAACGCCACAGCCACTCGAAAGGCCCGAAGCGGAAGTAGCGCAGCCATAGCGTTGACACCACCAGTTGGACCGCCCAGATCGCGGCGACAATGCCGATCTGCCCTACCCTCTCGACCGAACCGAATAGCCCCAAGCCATGACCGTAGAAGATGGCCGTGGCCAGAACCGTCTGCAGCAGATAATTCGACAGGGCGGTCCGCCCCACCGCGGCCAGCGCGTTCTGCAGCCGGGGCAGGGCGCGCGAACGGGCAAACAGCATCAACAGGCCGATGTAGGCGGCGCTGACGAAGAGGCTACCCCAATAGTTCGGCTGCGCACCGGGGCCAAACTTGGAGAACTCCATCGTCCAGTTATTGGCGAAGTTCTGGACGACGCCCCAGCTCACGACAGGTAGGCCGATGGCAAGTCCGAAGATAACCATACCGACGTAGAAGCCGCGCGAACGACTGCCTGTGAGGACGCCCCAGCGGTACAGTGCCATCCCCATCATCATCAGTCCACCGGCGCGCCAGAGCCCCCAGTACAGCAGCCCGACCGTCTGAAATTCGGCGGACCTGGGCACGCGGGCATCCATCTGCGTCAGCCAGCCGCCCCGGTAGGAAGCCACCTCCGCCGCGATCGTCTCGGAAGCCGGCTGCCAGTCGGCCCGTAGCTCCTTCAGCATTTCAGGAGGCGTAAACTGCATGGTCAGGCTCGTGGCCAACAGGATCAGAGCAGGGATCGACACGACGAAAATGCCCAGCGCCATCTGCCAGCGGGGCCGCAGCCGGCGCAGCCAGTAGACCCAGAATCCGCACAGCGCATAGGCCACGAGAATGTCGCCGGACCAGAGCAGGTAGGCGTGGCCCAGGCCGAAGACGAGCAGCCAGAAGGTGCGCCGGTAATGCAGGCCCCAGGCGCGCTGCCCGCGCGCGTCCAGCTTTTCGCTCATGAGCACGATGCCGGCGCCGAAGAGCAGGGAGAAGATGGTCATGAACTTCTGATCGGCGAAGACGTGGCTCAGTGTCCAGACCCAGCGATTGGCCCCGGCCAGGTCGCCGTAGACGGTCGGGTTGGCGTAGGCGGCTGCGGGCATGGCGAAGCCCTGGATGTTCATGATCAGAATACCGAGCAGCGCGAAGCCGCGCAGGATGTCGATGGCAACGATCCGTTCGGTCGGGCGGACCGGAGCGGTTACAGGCTGGGCCGATTCGGTGGACATACAGATTCCTTAGAGGAGAGAGAAAGGAGAGCGACATTGACTCTCCTCATTGCACGCCCCACGCTGGTGGAAGAGAAAGGAGATTCTTACCCTTATACGCCGGCGCGCGCGTTTTGTTGCGGCATGGACATTCTGTTTGGGATGACGGCGCGATGCGGATGGCAACTGGGGTCAGGCGCGCTGCAGATTGGTCTTGATTGAGGTCAGCACTTCGTCGAACATGGCCGCGGTCAGGCGGCCGGTGTTGGTGTTCTGGCGGCTGACGTGGTAGGAGGCGTAGAGGCGGGGGAGACCGTCGGGGAGGGCGTGGGCGGCGCCGTGGGAGAAGGTGAGGCGAGGGAGATCGTGGCCGATCGCGCGTAAAGCGCGCAGGTAGCCGTCGAAGGCGATTTTGCCGAGTGCGAGAACGGCCTGCAGGCGAGGCAGGAGGGCCAGTTCCTGCACGAGCCAGCTGCGGCAGTTGTTCAACTCGGCGGCAGTGGGCCGGTTTCTGGGCGGTACACAGTAGGCGACGCCGGTCATGTAGCAGTCGATCAGTTCGAGGCCGTCGCCGCGGTGGGTACTGGCCGGCCCGGTGGCGAAGCCGGCGCGGTGCAGGGCGGGGTAGAGGAAGCTGCCCGAGCCGTCGCCGGTGAACGGGCGGCCGGTGCGATTGGCCCCGTGCGCGCCGGGGGCGAGGCCCAAGACGAGCAGCCGGGCGTGCGGGTCGCCCCAGCCGGGTACCGGCTTGCCCCAATAGGTCCAGTCACGGAAGGCCTGGCGCTTGGTCGCGGCCACTTCCTCGCGCCACGCCACCAGGCGCGGGCAGGCGCGGCAGGCAGTTGCGGCTCTGTGGAGCGCGTCAAGAGAGTCGAAGGTGGAATTGCTGCCCGTCGGATCGTTCTGAGGCATTCAGTTTCCCATGAGCGGGCGGGCACCCACGAAGAAGCGGAACCTGAACACTTACAGCGTCCGGATCTCTACCAGCTGCTCAGCCTCTGGCGTGTCCTGGAGCTCGTTGCTCAGGGGGCGGCCAAAGCCGGGGGCGCTGATTTCGAAGATGTCGCCCGGCTCGGTCTGGATGCCGGCGGCGAAGCTGAGGGTGGCGGTGCCGTAGAAGTGCAGATGTACGTCGCCGGGCGTGCGGAAGGGCGCGTACTTGAAGTGATGGTGCTGGATGTTGGCGAGACTGTGCGTCATGTTGGCCTCGCCGGTTAGGAAGGGGGCGGACCACAGCTCGCGGCCGTCGCGCAGGATGCGTGAGGTGCCCTCGATGTGCGCGGGCGGGTCGCCCAGCAAGAGCTCCGGCCCGCAGGAGCACTGGCGCAGCTTGGAGTGGGCGAGGTAGAGGTAGTTCTTCTTCTCCAGCACATGGTCGGAGAACTCGTTGCCCAGGGCAAAACCGGCGCGCAGGACTGCGCCGTCGTCGCCGATCACGTAACAGCCGACGAGCTCGGGCTCTTCGCTGCCCTCCAGGGCGAAGGACGGCATGTTCAGCGGCTGTCCCGGCGGCACGAGCCAGCGGCCATCGCCTTTGTAAAACCACTCCGGCGCGACTCCCACCTGTCCGGGCGCGGGTTTGCCGCCTTCCAGCCCCATACGGAACATGCGCATTGAGTCGGTCAGCGTCTCCTCTTCCTGGGTGCTGAGATTCTGGTGCATGGCATCGCGGGCCTGGGCGCTGCCGAGATGATCAAGGCCGGTGCCGCTGATCACGAGGCGGGTGGGGTCGGGATGATCGAGCGGCGGCAGGAGCCTGCCAGCGGCCGCAATCGGGCCGTACTCCGCCCGCTGATCGCCCAGCCGCTCCTCGACCAGCTCGGTCAGCGGCCGCCCGCTGCGCCCTGCCTCCCGAGCCAGGTCATAGACCCGCTCGGTCCCGTTGAGAACGTGCAATGTCTCTTCGCTCTCGACCATCGCCACGCGGCGGTCGCCGGCTTCTGTGCGGTACTGCACCAGTCGCATCTTGTTTCCTCCGCTGATCTGTTGACTGGCCACCTCTCGGTAGCCAGGTGAACGGCCCTTCACTACAGGAGACCGACAGCGTTTACTGCTTCTCCCACTTCATCGCATCCCAGGCGACCTTGGTGGAGAGGTAAGTCTCGTAGGTCACGTCGGACAGCGAGATGTAGTCCTCGTCTGTGCCGCTGAAGGTATATGTGCCCAGGGAGACCCACTCGTCGGAGTGTTGGGACTGATCCACCTCGCGCAGGGTAAAGCCGCCTGAATGGGAGATCCAATAGCGGGCGTTGCCGGTCGTCGCATGGTTGGAGGGGATGTAGACGAAAACCTCGTAACTGGCCGCTTCCAGATCGGGAGACCATCTGCCCCAGTTGTAGCCGGTGCGGGTCTTGTCATTGTTATTGGTCCAGAAGAGATGGTCGGAGTGGCCCGTTGTCTCCTCTCGCCACGTGGTCGTGAGGCCGCCCCGCTGGAATCCATCGTCCTGGTCGTCTACCGTCACTGTGATCGGGGTGGGGGTGGGCGAAGGTGAGGCTACCGGCGTGGCGGCGTCTGTCACGGGGGTCCAACTCAACTTCACCTGGGCGAGCTCCTCGTGCTCATAGTATTCGAGAACGAGATTCACAGACCCGCCGTCGTGTTGCAGCGTATACTGGTATGCCGTCGCCGGGTGATCGCTCCAGCCATCGATCCGTTTTTCGTTGTCGATAAAGAGGCGCACACCGTCGTCGGAGACAACGTCGAAGCGGTAGGATCCGGCTGCGAGTGATATCTGTGCGGTCCAGCGGGCCGAAAAACTGTCGGCGTTGATGGTTGGCGACGAAGGCGACCCGGAGCCCCAATTGTGGTCGACGGCGGACTCCTGGCGGGCGAGCGCGGGGGTGCCGGTCAGCGTGCGGTTGTTCCAGTAAAGCGCCTGCCAGACGATAACGGGCGTGGAAGTCGGCGTCGGCGTAATTGTCGGAGTGGATGTGGGGGTTACCGATGTTGCCGGGGTGGAGGTTGGCGCCGGCGTGTAGGTGGGCGGCGGCGTCGGCGACGGCGTGGGCGTGGCCAGCGGTGTTGTCGTCGAGCCCGGCGTGGCCGCGGGATCCGGTGTTGCCGTCGGCGTTGTTTCCAACCTGCTCCAGGTCAAGCTTGCCTGCGCCTGCCCTGTTTCTTCGTAATACTCCATGCGCACGGTGACGGCACTGCCGTCCAGGTAGATGATCTGGGAGTAGGTTGTCGGGGTCTGCACCTGCCAGAAGTCGATCAGGGTTCTGTCTCCGACCAGGAGCCGCACGCCGTCATCCACCGTTACGGTAAAGCGGTAATCGCCGGCCGGCAACTGCAGAGACCTGCTCCAGCGGACGGAGAATCCATCCTGATTAATGCCGGTGAGGGGGCTGTCGTATCCCCAGTCGAAGTTGAGGCGGGCGTCGCCGCGCGAGGTATGCGGCGTTCCGGTGAGTGAAGTGTTGTTGTAATACTCGCCTCGCCAGAAGGTCGTGGGCAGATCGGGCTCCCGCTCCCAACGCACTGCGATGGAGGCCGCGCCAGTCAGCTCAAAGTACTCAACGCGAATTGTGTGCTCCCCCTCCGCCAAGGGCAATCTGGCCTCGTAGGAGGCTTTCGCCTGCTCGATCCAGCTATCGATTTTCAGAACGCCATCCACCCAGAACCGCACGCCGTCATCGACATCGACGGTAAAGATGTAGTTGCCGGCATCTTCAGCGGAGATGTTGAGATGGCGCTCCCAGCGGGCCGAGAAGCGGTCTGCGGAGATACCCGTACCCGGCGAGCCGTCGCCCCAATCGAAGTCCAGCGAATCATCCTCACGGGAGACGATGGCATCGCCGGTTAGCGTTGTGTTGTCCCAGTAGTCGGCGTCCCAGGTCGTTTCCGATTCATGGGCAAGGGCGTCGGCAGAGTTGAGGGCGATAACCGAGAGCGCGCAAAGAGCCAGCAGGACGGCACAGCATATGATACGTCCTTCCATGTCCCTGCGCCCGTAAAGGCGGGCGAATAGCCGGGAAACGCCGACTCGTATCCGGTTATCACTCTGCATAGCTTTCTCCCTGTAGTGGTCAGGGGCCATGAGTCAGTTTGGCCGCCGTTTTATCCAGGTTTTCGGCAAGTTTCCGCTGACTCCAGATGATCGGAGACGAAGCGGCAACCTGACGACTGGGCGGCGGCCAAAGAAGTATAGGCACCACGGACCACTATCTGTTACCCAACTCTGTCAGTGTGAGAATAATTATACACCATACACCGGGATCAAACTATAGCTTACCGTGCAGTATATGGGGTCGGCAGTGCCGTAGACATTACGAATTACCCGTCCGCTGTGCTATCCTTACAATCGCTTTTCGCCCTTTCTGAACGTGCGGTTTTCGACGCCCTGCGACCTGAAAACGGGGAGCGGGAAAACGGTCCTGGCATGCATTTTGACGCATTGACACTGGCCGCGGTGGCCGACGAGCTGAAAGAGACGGTCGCGGGCGGCCGGGTACAGCAGATCGTTCTGCCGGACAGCCGCAGCGTCGCCCTGGAGATCTACGCGCACCGGGAGCGGCGCCATCTTCTGCTTTCGGCACATCCGCAAGCCAGCCGAGTGCATCTGCTGGAACACAAGCCGCGGCGGGGGGTGCCGAAGGAGACGCCGCTCCTGCTTCTGCTGCGCAAGTATGTGCGTAGTGCGCGACTGGAGGCTGTTAAGCTGCCGGTGCCTTTCGAGCGGGTGCTCTTTCTGCGCTTTCACCATCTTCAGCAAGGTGCCACAACGCTGGCGGTCGAACCGATCGGGCAGTTGGGCAATGTGATTCTAATGAACGCCGACGGCCGCATTCTGGATGCGCTGGTGCGGGTGCCTGCAGGCGAGAATGCCCGGCGTGTGCTTTTGCCGCGCCGCGACTATCAGCTGCCGCCGCCGCAGGACAGGTTGCCGCCGCTGGGGCCAAGCAGAGAGCAACAAGGCGAGGCCAGTCGGTCTCTGGTAGAGGAGGACGGCGCCGGCGAGGATCAACCATCGCTACTATGGCGCGGTCTGCTCAACAGGTTTGCGGGCGTCAGTCCTACTTTGGCCAGGGAGGCGGCCTGGCGGGCAACCGGAGACGCCGGCGCACCGTTCACAACAGAGGCGTTTGCGGAGGCTCGCAGGGCTCTAGGCGACCTGTGGTCGGCCGCGGCGACGGGAGAATGGACGCCCGGCATCGCGGTGGATGAAGAGAAGGGCGTAGCCGCGTTTGCGCCGTACGAGCTTCATTTCTGCGGCGAGTTCGTACAGACGGAATTGATGAGCGCGGCGGCCGCGGCTTTCTACGCCGCGCAGGAGCGGGACAGTTCCTCCTCGCGGGATGAGTACGCGGGCGTGCGGGGGGGCGTGGCCGCGCTGGTGCGGCAGGCGCAGGCGCGCGTGCAGAGTCAGCTGCGGGCGCTGGCCGCGGATGAGCCGACCCCGGGCGAGCCGGAACGGGTACGTGCGCAGGCGGAGTGGTTGCTGGCCCTTTCGAGCCAGATTACCTACGCAATCAGGCCCGGCGGGCAGGAAGGATTCAGCCTGCAGGACGGCATGGCTGCAGTCGAGCCGGGGCCGAACGGGCAGATGCAATTGGTCATTTTTGGCGCCGACGCCGGTTTCGGACAGCCGGGTGAGAAGGAGCCGGGCGCGGAGGAGGGCAATCTGATCGTTCCACTCGACCCGAAACGCAGGCCGGTGGAGCAGGCGGAGCGTATGTTCGACCGGGCGGCCAAGATTGAACGGGCCGCCCGTATCATCCCACGCCGCCGGGCCAGACTTGAGGCGGACCGGGCCTACCTGCAGCAACTGGAGAGCGACTTGAGCCTGGCGCAAGACCAACCGGAGATCGTCGCGGTGCGGGAAGCGCTGCGGGAGGCGGGCTATCTGCGGCAACGCCGCGACCGGCGCGAAAAGACGCCCAGGGACCGCTCGCGGCCGTTGCGTTATCTTTCACCGGAGGGCTTCCCGATCCTGGTCGGGCGCAACGCCCGTCAGAACGAGATCGTCACCTTCAACGAGGCGGGGCGGGATGACCTGTGGCTGCACGTGCGCGACGGACCCGGTGCGCACGTCGTCATCCGCTGCGGCGGGCAGCCGGTCCCGGAGTTAACGCTGAATGTGGCTGCCCGGCTTGCGGCCTGGTATTCGGGGCAGCGGGGCAATGCGGGCGCCGCCGTCGCGATCACGCCGCGGCGCTTTGTCACGCGCATGGCTGGCGGACGGCCGGGCCAGGTGCATTACCGCGGCGAGGAGACGATCAGCGTCGCGGCCGAACTGCCGGCGGAGAGTGAGCAGTGGCTGGCGGTGCGCGACCATTAGACACAGTTGATTTTTCAGACAGACAAAACAGTTTCGGGACAGACACATGGACTTGAGTCGACTCTGTATTCACACGATTACAACCAAGCCCTGGCCGATCGAAACGGCAGTCGAGCGTTTCAGCGCGCACGGCGTCGCCGCGATGACGGTTTGGCGGGACGCGTTGGAGGGGCGGGATGTCGCGGCCGCGGGCCGGCAGATCCGCGATGCGGGGATGGAGGTTGTCTCGCTGTGCCGGGGCGGATTCTTCCCGGCGGAAACGGAATCGGCGCGGCAGGAGGCGCTTGACGACAACCGCCGCGCCATTGACGAGGCCGCGGCCCTGGGCGCGCCGCTGGTCGTTCTCGTCTGCGGGGCGGTGCCGGGCCAGCCGCTGGATGCCGGCCGCAGCCAGATCCGGGACGGGATTGAGGCGGTGCTGCCGCATGCCGAGGCTGCGGGGGTCAAGTTGGGGGTGGAGCCGCTGCATCCGATGTACGCGGACAGCCGCTCCGCCGTGAACACGATGGGACAGGCCAATGATATCTGCGGCGACATCGATTCGCCGTCTGTCGGGGTGGTTGTGGATGTCTATCACCTGTGGTGGGATCCTGGCCTGGAGCGGGAGATCGGCCGTTGTGGGCAGATGGGCAAGCTGTTCGCCTTCCACGTCTGCGACTGGCGCACGCCCACCGAAGACCTGCTCCTAGACCGCGGGCTGATGGGCGAGGGCTGCATCAACATCCGCCAGATTCGGGGCTGGGTTGAGGAGGCCGGGTTTGGCGGGTATAATGAGGTCGAAATCTTCTCAAACCGCTACTGGGCGATGGACCAGGCTCAGTTCCTGGAGCGGGTCGTGGAAGCCTACACAGATCATACATAGTCACTCAGGCTCATTCGGGCGCCGGTCAGACAGGGCCGCAAAGGCCTTCGGTGGTCCTCGAGGGCCGCGCATCAACGGGAGCACTTCCTACCTATGGCTGAAATTGCAGTTGGCGTAATACTGAACGGTGTGACCGGGCGGATGGGCACAAATCAGCACCTGGTCCGTTCGATTCTGGCGATCCGGGAGCAGGGCGGCACGGTCACCTCGGACGGGGACAAGATCATGCCGGAGCCGGTGCTGGTCGGCCGCAACCCGGACAAGCTGCGGCATCTGTCCGCGGCGCACAATGTGAGCAAGTGGACGACCAATCTGGACGAGGCACTAGCGGACGATCATAACAGCATCTACTTCGATGCGCTGGCGACCAACCTGCGTGTGCCGAATACTTTGCAGGCGATCGAGGCCGGCAAGGCGGTCTATTGCGAGAAGCCGACCGCGGGCAACATTGAGGATGCGTTGCAGCTGGCGCAAGCGGCGAGCGACGCGGGGGTGAGCAACGGCGTCGTCCAGGACAAGCTGTTTCTGCCCGGTCTGCTGAAGCTCAAGTACCTGATCGACACCGGATTCTTCGGCCGCATTCTGGCGGTGCGCGGCGAGTTCGGCTACTGGGTGTTTGACGGCAAGGACCAGCCGGCGCAGCGCCCCTCCTGGAACTACAAGAAGTCGGAGAGCGGCGGCATCGTTCTGGATATGTTCGCGCACTGGCGCTACGTCATCGACAACCTCTTCGGCCCGATCCAGCGGCTTACCTGCATTGCGGCCAACCACGTGCCGGAACGCATTGACGAGGAGGGCGCGCTCTACAACGCCGACGCCGATGACGGCGCCTACGCCATGTTCGAGCTGGAAAACGGAATCATCTGCAACTTCAACTCCTCCTGGTGTGTGCGCGTGCGTCGCGACGACCTGCTGACGATCCAGGTAGACGGCACGCGCGGCAGCGCGGTGGCCGGCCTGCGGGAATGTGCGATACAGGGCGACTCTTTCACGCCCAAGCCGGTGTGGAACCCGGACATTCCGCAACCGGTCCAGTTCTACGAGACGTGGCAGTGGATGCCGAACAACAATCCGTTCGAAAACGCCTTCAAGATCGAGTGGGAGATGTTCCTGCGCCATGCGGTAAAGGGGGAGCCGTTCCCCTATACGCTGCTGGAAGGGGCGAAAGGCGTGCAGCTGGCCGAACTAGGCTACCATGCCTGGCAAGAGCGGCGCTGGGTGGATGTGCCGCCGTTGGAGAACTGCAGTGATCAGTAGTCAATAGTGGGTTGCAGGAGATGGCGCGGGGAGGTAGGCGTCGGTCGCTGGTCGCAATGGTTCCAATTGTCCACGACGGTGGATTAGCCGGAGGGGGGCGTTGCGGGGGGAATCCCCCCGCACAAGGGAGGGCCGAAGGCCCGACCGCCCAAAGGCGAGGAGAGAGTGAAGAGAAGTGAGGAGAGAGAATACTTCGCTTGACTCGTTCTGGTCGGGGATGGAATTTGGCTGAGTCGTAATAGGAGAAAGAATGTCGCAATCGATCGCACTGCTTGACCCGACGCCCACAACCGGTATCGCGCCGCCGCCTGCGTTTCACATCATGCTGAAGCCGCGTGGGGCGATCTGCAATCTGGACTGCCACTACTGCTACTTTTTGAGCAAGGAGTTCATGTACCCGGACAGCGATTTCCGCATGTCCGAGTCGATGCTTGAGGAGTATACGCGGCAGTATATCGAAGCGCAGCAGGTCCCGGAGGTGACGTTCGCGTGGCAGGGGGGCGAGCCGACGCTGATGGGGCTGGACTTTTTCAAGAAGGCGGTCGAGTTCCAGCAGAAGCACAAGAAGCCGGGCATGCGGGTGGAGAACGCGCTGCAGACGAACGGCACGCTGCTGGACGAAGAGTGGTGCGAATTTCTGCACCGCAGCGATTTTCTGATCGGGCTGAGCATGGACGGCCCGCGCAAGCTGCACGACTTTTACCGCGTCGATAAGGGCGGTCAGCCCACGTGGGAGAAGGTGATGCGGGCGGCGCGGATGCTGCACAAGCACAAGGTGCGCTACAACATCCTGACCACGGTCCATGCAGCCAACGCGCCCCATCCACTCGAGGTCTACCGTTTCCTGCGCGATGAGGTCAAGACCGACTTCATGCAGTTCATCCCCATTGTCGAGCGCGACAACGACACCGGCTACCAGGAAGGGAACACGGTCAAAGATCGCTCCGTGACAGCCGAACAGTACGGCGACTTTCTGATCCGGATCTTCGAGGAGTGGGTGCGGCGTGACGTGGGTAAGGTCTTTGTGCAGATCTTCGACGTGGCGCTGGCCGGATACGCGGGACACCGGCCCGGGCTGTGTATCTTTGAGGAGACATGCGGTTCGGCGCTGGCGATGGAGCACAACGGCGATCTGTTCTCGTGCGACCATTATGTGGAACCGAACTATCTTTTGGGCAACATCGAGGAGATCCCGCTGATCGAGATGGTCGGGTCGGCCCGCCAGCAGGAGTTCGGCACGCACAAACGGGACAGCCTGCCCAACTACTGCCTGGAATGCGAGGTGCGCTTCGTCTGCAACGGAGGTTGCCCCAAAAACCGCTTCATCAACACCCCCGACGGCGAACCGGGCCTGAACTATCTGTGCGCCGGCTACCGCGCCTTTTTCAATCACGTGCGCCCGTACATGAACTTCATGGCCGACCAGCTGCGCCGGCAGCAGGCCCCGGCCAACATCATGCAGTATCTGGCGGAAGAGGACAGAAAGCTGAACGCACGCTTCGCCGGGGCTAAGCGTAACGATCCGTGCCCGTGCGGGAGCGGTCGCAAGTTCAAGCAGTGCCACGGCCGCGGACGAACGGTGGAGCGGGCGCAGATGCGATGGCCGGTTTCCCCTAGATGAAGTAGATTCCAAATCAGAATAGAATTCTCAGATATGGCAGACGCAGGCTGTGTTCTGCGTTCCTGCTTTGCAGCCGGCGCGAAAATTCGTGGTTTCAAATTGAACTTGCTTTAGAAAGCACGCGAAGAATGTCTTTGAAGACAGTGTATATTTATGAACTTATTCATAAATATATGTCCGCAATGTCCGCTCAAAAGCATTTTTTTGGACTATTACGCTTAAATTCACAGGATTCGAGGTGTCACCAACAATAATGTAGTCTGCATTTCCGAAAAACAATGATATGACATATATATATATTGAAATCCCCGTAAGTTCCTTGGTTGTAGCTCCTACTGTGGTAAGCGATTAAGAGCCACAGGGCAGCACGAGGGTGTGGGGTGAAGTGTATAGTTGGTCCCAATGTTTGGACCAAGAAACGGGTAAAATAAGGTGCATCCAGACGGATGCGGCCGGCTCTGAACAGAGCACGAAGTGCTCTCCTGCCGGCGTGCGGTAGTTGAGACTTTGACGCGGTCGTTCATGGCTGTAGAAGTCGAAGAAGGCGGTCAGCCCAACGTGCAACTGACGCACCGTGTCATACTGGTTGAAATAGATGTTCTCGTAATTGACGCTGCGCCATAGACGTTCGCAGAAGACGTTGTCAAGGGCGCGGCCTCGCCCTTCCATGCTGACTTGAATGTTGGCTGCGAGCAGGCAGGCGGTGAAAGCATCGGCCGTGAACTGTGCGCCCTGGTCGGTGTTGAAGATCTTGGGCCGACCGGTGCTGAGCGCCTGACGCAGGGCATCGAGACAGAAGATGCCGTCCAGAGTGTTGGAGAGCTGCCAAGCGAGCACATAACGGCTGTACCAGTCGATGACAGCGACCAGGTACATGAAGCCACGCAGCAGCGGCACATAGGTGATGTCAGCGCTCCAGACCTGGTTGACATGCGTAATCGGCAGGTTGCGCAGAAGATAGGGATAGCGCTTGTGCCCTTTGCCAGGCGAACTGCTGCTTCGCCTGGGGTAGATGGCTTGAATGCCCATCAGACGCATCAGCCGTCTGATTCGTTTGCCATTGACGACGTAGCCGAGTCGACGCAGATGCGCGGTCATCTTGGGCCAGCCATAGAAGGGTGTGCGCAGGAATTGCTCGTCAATCAGCCGCATCAGTTGCAGGTTCAGCGTCGACTCGGAAGCCGCTTGATAGTAGAAGGAGGCCCGATTAAGCCCCAGCAGGTCGCACTGCCTTCGTACACTCAGAGTCGCATGTTGGTTCTCAACCATGCGCCGTCTCTCACGGACCGAAGCGGGCAACTTTTTTTTTCAACCACTCAAGTTCCATCTTGAGCCGCCCGATCTGTTCATAAAGTTCTGCTTCCTGGGAATCCTGCTCCCGTTGCCTGCGCTCACCATTGCTGGCGAAGACGCTGGGCCCGTCTTCCAGAAGTTGCCGTTTCCAGGCCCGTATCATGTTGGGATGAATCTCGTGTTCACTGGACAACTGGCTAATCGTCTTGCTGCCTTCAAGCGCTTCCAGCGCAATCCGAAACTTGTAGGCTGCCGTGTGTCGACGTCGTTTCCTGACCATTGAACTGGCCCTCTACGTGCTTGGTGATCTGCTCCATTATACACCTTAGCTCGTAGTCCAGTTTTTGGGGCCCACTTCATACGACGTATTCAGAATCTATGCCTAAAATATCAGCGTACTCATAGTTCTCTTGCAGGAGATTTCCAACATACTCTAGATTCTGGATCTCTTGCTTTATGATTTGTAGCACATTTGACTGTTCGCAATAAGGCATTAGTTCTAATCTCCCTAGTCTGACTCCTATGTGTCAGACTATCGTATCATTCACATCCGCCTCAGCCCTATTGAGATAGGCCACAGTGTCTAAACTCCCGAGGTTCAATTTCGCCACGAATTGGCTCTACACTCTCAAGTTTGGGACAGCAATTGTTCAGGATCCAAAAATGCGCCGAGAAAATTGTAATTCCTTCGGCGTCCTTTGGGTGGTTACAATGTAAGCGTAGTAGTGAAGATTGAAAAAGTCAAGAAATGTAGATGAGGTCGACAGGGCAATCGCATCTGATTCAGTTGGCCGATCCCATTGAAATCGTGGTCAGCACGAAGCGCGGACAGGTGGATATCATCTTCAAGTTTCAGAATCGCGAGCAGATGTCGCCGCGGCACAGGCCCTCATTCGTCGAATTCATTCAGATTTGCCGTCTAATCGCCGCCAGTCGTTCACTTCTTTATGTCTGATCACAATCTGGAGGGGAATTCGGAAGCATTTCGATGCTTTGACCCAATTTAGATGCAATCGCCCTGACACTCTGAATCGGGCCACTTGCACAATTCCTCCGTGGCTCCGTACAGCGGGTGCGCTCCCAGTCACAGTCCGTCAAACACTGAAAAAAATTGAACCAAAAGTGAAACGTTCAGAATCAGTTTCTTCTGACGTAAGAAAATCAGTTCGTTTCTGCACTTTGGTATATAATTGTCTCTACACCAAATATGGAAGGATGGGACTTAACATGGCGCCTGCAAAGAAAATCAAGAAAGAGATTACGAGCTACGCACACACGGATGAGCAGCGGGTGAACAACCCGCCAGTCGGCCTTGTTACGCCGGATACTGACAAAGACGGGGAGAGAAAGAGCTATGCCTACGACCCCCATCTCGACCCCCAGTTGACCTGGGCGGGTAAGGCCGAGCACACATCTTTTGAAGTCCCCACGGTTTCGTTACACGTCCACGAGCGCATTGATCCGCGCACGATCATCGAGGCCGTGCGCCGACATAACGGCGCAGAAGACTCTTCGCAACTCTCGATCTTCTCTCTACCCGAGGAGAACCCGCCTCTGCGCCAAGCCATCGAGTTCTACCAGCACGAGCACAACTGGAGTAACCGCCTGATCGCGGGAGACAGCCTGCTGGTGATGAACAGCTTGATCGAGAAGGAGGGCACGGCTGGCAAGGTGCAGATGGTCTATATCGATCCGCCCTACGGCATCAAATACGGGTCCAACTTTCAGCCATTCGTCAACCGGCGTGATGTGAAGGACGGCAAGGATAGCGACCTGACCGCCGAACCAGAGCAGATCCGAGCCTTCCGTGACACTTGGGAACTTGGCATCCATTCTTACCTCAGCTACATGCGCGATCGGCTACTCTTGGCTAGAGAGTTGCTTGCAAGTCGCGGTTCGTGTTTCGTACAGATTAGCGACGAAAATGTACATCTTGTGCGTAATCTAATGGACGAAGTATTTGGGGTAAGCAACTTTGTGAGCCTGATCAATTACGCTACAACTTCAGGGTTAGGAAACAAGCATTTGGAAACCACTGGAGATTATCTCATTTGGTATTCTAAAGATATTGACCAACTAAAGACTCGGCCCTACTGGCTAGAGAAAGAACTTAAGCCAGACAATGCTTACAGATATATAGAACTTGAAGATGGTTCTCGTCGCTCTTTGAGTAAAGATGAACGCGAAGGACGTGTAGCACTTCCTGAAAAATCCCGTATTTTCAGATATGACAACTTACGAAGTCAGAGTGGGGGAGAGAGTGGTCAATTCCCAATAGAATTTGAGGGACAAACTTTCAGGATAAACACAGGAAGCTGGAAAACGAACGAAGCAGGAGTAAGATCTCTTAAAGGAAGCAGAAGAATCGGGGTTGTCGGCAATACACTGAGCTATGTTCGATACATTGATGACTTCCCCTGTAAACGGCTTACAAACATGTGGACCGATACAAGCATTGCGGGATTCGCGAGCGACAAGAGATACGTAGTAGAGACCAATCAGAAGGTGATTCAACGCTGTATTTTGATGACTACCGATCCGGGCGACCTAGTCTTTGATCCCACTTGCGGGAGTGGGACCACTGCCTACGTTGCCGAGCAGTGGGGCCGCCGCTGGATCACCTGCGACACATCGCGTGTCGCGATTGCACTCTCAAGACAGCGCCTCATGACAGCAAGTTTTGTTTACTTTGAACTCGCTCATCCCGATGAAGGGATAGGAAGTGGCTTCAACTACAAGACCGTACCTCATGTCACACTGCGTTCCATCGCCAACAATCCTGATATCCAGGACGACATGAGACGTGCGCAGATACACGCAGCCGTCATCCGCCACGCGCCCGAGGAAACTCTCTACGACCAACCATTAGTTGACCGCAGCAAGGCACGCGTTTCCGGACCGTTTACTACAGAGGCCGTACCCGCACCAGCCGTTCGCTCGGTTGAAGAGATTCTGGAAAACAGATCGCAAACCGCTGACACTTCCATTGCCCGCGCCGGCGAGACGAGAAGGCAGAGTGACTGGCGCGATGAGTTGCTGAAGACCGGCATTCGCGCCAAGGCGGGCCAACGCATTCGTTTTGCCCGTCTGGAGCCTCTTCCTGGCGTGCGCTATCTTCACGCCCTCGGCGAAACTCTGCCCAATGCTGACGGCGCTAACGGATTTCGCGAGAACGGCGCAGCCGCGGTCGCCCAACATATCGTCGTCTCTTTCGGGCCAGAGCACGCGCCGCTCGAACAGCGACAGGTCGCGCAAGCAATTGAAGATGCTTTGACCTTGGTACCCAGACCAAAAATCGTCGTTTTTGCCGCCTTCCAGTTCGACCCTGAGGCGGCAAAAGATATCGATGAAACCAAGTGGCCCGGTGTTACACTGTTGAAAGCGCAAATGAACCCCGACTTGCTGACCGATGATCTGAAGAAGAATAGCTCCAGCAATGAAAGTTTCTGGATGATCGGTCAGCCTGATGTAGCGCTAGAGCAAATCTCCGAAGGTGAAGACGAGGGCAAGTATCGTGTCTCCGTCCACGGCTTTGACTACTACAACACCAAGACCGGCAACGTAGAATCGGGTGGTGAGGACAAGATCGCAGTCTGGATGCTCGACACCGACTACGACGGACGCAGCGTTTTCCCCAAGCAGGTCTTCTTTCCCATGGCTGGCCCCAAGGACGGCTGGGCGCGTCTCGCCAAAAACCTGAAAGCGGAGATAGACGAAGACCTGATCGAAGCCTACCGGGGTACAGTCTCGCTGCCCTTTGCGCCGGGAGAGCACCGCCGCATTGCGGTCAAGATCGTGGACGACCGCGGCATCGAAAGTTTGAAAGTGATGGAGGTGGAATGAGGGATGCAGTTTGCAAACGCGATCACCGCCGTATTCTGTAATCATATCGTAAAGGTATATCCAGATGTCCAGACCGTCTAAGCCTAAGGCAATTGAGCGCTTGAAGAACGCGAGAGCTGAAATTCCTAGACTGAAAGATATGCGGAAATTCTCACCAGAGTTTACGAAGTGGCGCAGGAATACTGAGATCGCAATCGAATACACGTTTGGAAAGGAGGGCCGCCAAGTTGACGATTTCACAAAAGTAAGATATTCACCACCGGTCTACACTACTGGTACCCCTGATTATGTATTCCAACAAAGCTATGAAGAGGGCCTGGAATCAGCTAATACAGTACTAGAGTCGATGATAGAGGAAATCGAGGAGTACTGGGAGGATGAGAGTCAGGCGCAGGTCTCCCCCAATCTTCCAAGAGACGAGTTGGCTGACTCAACCAAGGTTTTCGTTGTTCATGGACGGGATGAAGGAGCCAAGCACAAGGTTGCGAGATTTCTCGAAGATCTTGAGCTTGAACCAGTGATTTTGGATGAGCAAGCGGACAGAGGCCGCACGATAATAGCGAAATTTGAGCAAGAGGCGGAGCGAGTCGGATTCGCTGTAGTTCTGTTGACGCCGGATGATGAGGGTAGGCTTAAGGGCGGAGACTCTGATCTCAGACCTCGCGCAAGACAGAATGTGGTCTTTGAACTTGGGTATTTCGCTGGAGCTCTAGGTCGAAATCGAGTCTGCGCCTTGATCAAGGGAGACGTTGAATTGCCATCCGACTATGATGGAGTCGTTTACATTCCCTTGGACGACGCCGGGGGGTGGAAGCTGAGACTCGTCAAAGAACTTCAGGAAGTCGGTTTCGATGTAGATGCCAATCGTGCCTTGTAATCGTGTTTAAGGAAAAGCGCCATGCAACCAGCCAACAAGCCTGAGGCGGCAAACGTGATATTCCGATTCAAGGATCTCGGCCCCATCAAGGAGGCCGAACTGGAACTGGGCGACCTCACCATCATCGCCGGCCGCAACAACACCGGCAAGACATATCTTGCGTACGCGCTCTACGGCTTCCTCAGAATCTGGCAGGAGTGGCCCGGTTTTACAGGAGACTTTTTCCTCATGGATCCGCTGCTCGTGGACACCGCAAGGCTCATTGGCGATGCAGTTAACGCAGGACACGCCACGCGTAAAGTCGATCGGGAAACGCTCAGTCAAGAGCGAAAGGAAATGTTGCAAAGGCTGACGCGTGCATTCTCGGAAGGAGTGCTGCCCACAGTGTTCAGTTCCTCACAGAGCGCTTTCCAGGGCGCTTCGATCGAAGTCGAGATCGACGCTGACTTTCCCGCAGAGCGAGAATGTGAATTTTTCCGATCAGGTAGAGTTTTTTCGATTCAATACGACGGCGTTGACATCCACATGACCTGTGGTAAGCAGGAGGAGAGACGTGTCAACGAACAGTGGCTTTCGGAGTTCTATCTTCAATTCTTGTTTCCCGAACTTTCCTCCGTTCCGTTCGTTCTCTCCGCGGAGCGCTTCGGCATCTCGCTCTTCTATAAAGAACTTGACTTTACCAAGAATCGCTTGGTGGAATTGTTGCAGCAGATGGGAGGTGATAAGAGTAGGGAGTCATTTTCTCCATTTCTTCTGATCGATAGCGCTGCCAGTCGTTATGCTCTTCCCATCAAGGATCACATCGACTACACCAGGGGCATCTCCGATTTGCAAACGGAGAAGAGTGAAATATTCGAAGATAAACTGTTCGACGACATCAAGGATATGATGTCGGGCTATTACAGAGGTCTTGGCGACGACATCCAATTCAGGTCGAAGGCGCGCAAGGAACGCAGCTTCAACATACCCTTGCATCGCGCCTCCTCATCCGCGCGCGGTCTGTCTGATCTCTACTTCTTCCTGCGCCATGTAGCCAAGAAGAATCATCTAATCATTATTGACGAGCCGGAAAGCCATCTCGATACTGCGAATCAGATTGAGTTCGCCCGCCTGATGGCGCGTCTGGTGCGGGCTGGCGTGAAGGTGCTGGTTACCACACACAGTGACTACATCATCAAAGAGATCAACAATCTCATCATGTTAAGCCGGTCCTTTGAAGACAAGAACAAGATCGTCAAGAAATTGAAGTACAAGAAGCGTGACTTTTTGCCCGCAGAATCCGTCCGGGCGTATGTAGCGGAAGACAGTTCCCTGACCGACTGTACAATCGACGAGTTTGGCATTGACATGCCGTTTTTCGACAAAACGATTAACGATATCAACCGTGTTTCGAATGAACTTGCAACTCGAGTGGCGCGTGAGGGAGTAGAGTGAAGTGACGCTGAATTCCCAAATGGAAGGCGCTTTGGATGAAAGGGTCATCCGGGCATCAGCGAATATTGGCAGCAGCGTCACCCTGCGCGAAAAATCTGCGAATATGCGGGTTAAGGTAGTAGGGCTTTCCGATCCTTTTACTGCAATACGCATGGGGAGTGGCAAGGGAAAGCTGAATCACTCACCAAGTTTGAAAGATGGTCCCAGGAAAAAGATCTGCGACTATCTGTTGATCGCTCAAATTGACGGCGCAGACCATGCAATTTTCGTCGAGTTGAAAAAGTCTCTGGGGTCAAAAGGTACTCCTGAAGAACAACTGCTGCGCTCCCGCTCGCTTCTTGAATACCTCCTTACCGTATGCAACGATGATCTGGGCAGTAAAGTCTCAAGGCCAAGGATAAGCTATGTCCTTGTCTATGAAGAGATAAAGCTGAACAAATTGTCCTTGAGACCGGACCCGAATGGAAAGATCGATGAGATTCCCTACAAATCGATCAACATAAAGAGGTTTCAAGGGACTGAATTGGAACTGGCTGACCTGGTCTGAATCACTTTCTCCCTGCAGTCGGGAATCAACATGGGCGTATGACTTCTGACTATTTCGGGTCATCCGCGAGAACAACGCCTGCCACCGGAATCAAAGGAATGTCCCAGACAACGATCGATCGTCTCATCATCAACTCGCCTTACGAGGAGCCGGCGCAACATTGGAGCTACAACCGTGAGAGCAGGAGTTTCTCTCTGGCAGTTGGCCGCCGGCCCGCGGGTTACGTGGTGGCCTCCGGCGCTTCCCAGGCGTTCGATGATCCGGGCGAATTTGTCGAGATTCCCCTGGTCAACCAGATCAGACCGCGTGTGAGAGCCTGGCGCAAGGCCGGCTATCCGGGCGTATCAGGCATTACCCGGCGGTTGCTTGAGCACTGGAATGACGAGGAAGAATTTGAGGCGCGGCGCTTCTTCTTCTGCCAGCTTGAGGCCGCTGAGACGCTGATTTGGTTCCGTGAAGCGCCGGAGGCAGACAAGGTAGGGATCGCTGTTCCCACTGATGGCGGGGGGTTTGAGCGCCTCTGCGCCAAGATGGCGACCGGGTCGGGCAAGACCGTTGTCATGGCCATGCTCATCGCCTGGCACATTCTTAACAAGGTGACTTATCCCCAGGACACACGCTTTTCGAAAAACGTCCTCGTGATCGCTCCCGGCCTAACTGTAAGGAGTCGCCTAGCTGTCCTGGAACCATCCCACCCAGAAAGCTACTACGAGGAATTCCGCATCGTGCCTTCGCACTTGCTTGACAGGCTGCGCCGAGGCAGCGTTATTGTCCGCAACTGGCACGCCCTGAATTGGGAGTCGGAAGAGAAAATCGCGTCCAAGCGCAGCGTAGACAAACGAGGGGCAAAGAGCGACGAGGCCTACGTACGCGAAGTTCTGAGGGAAATGGCAAGAAACCGCAACATTCTGGTCGTCAACGATGAAGCACACCACGCCTGGCGCGTGCCACCTGATTCCAAAGTCAGGGGTGTGGCCAAGGCTGAACGTGAACAAGCTACGAAATGGGTCGGCGGTCTGGAACGGATCAACAGGGCGCGCGGTATTTTGACCTGCTATGATTTTTCCGCAACTCCTTTCGCTCCCACAGGCAAGAAGAGTACTGAGGAAACTCTGTTCGATTGGATCGTGAGCGATTTCGGGCTAAACGATGCAATCGAAGCTGGCTTGGTTAAAACCCCGCGCGTTGTGGTGCGAGACGACGCCGTGCCCGACGCCAAGAGTTACAAGTCACGCCTTTATCATATTTACAATGATCACGAAGTAAAGGACGACTTGAACCGGAAAGCGAAGCCCCACGAACCGCTGCCGGACCTCGTTCTCAACGGCTACTACCTTTTGGGCTATGACTGGCGGGAGACAGCAAACGCTTGGCAAGAGGCAGGATTCCGCACACCACCGGTCATGATCACCGTCGCCAATCGAACTGAGACCGCGGCACGAGTCAAGAATGCCTTTGATCGCAGGCGCGTGCTTATTGAACAGCTGTGCGACACGCCACGAACTCTTCACATTGATTCTAAAGTGCTGGATCAAGCGGAGGCCAGTGAGGAACCAATAGCTACAATTGAGTCAGCCGAGCAGGTTAACGGCACTGGAACTAAGCTTACGAAGAAACAGCAAGCAGAATTGCTGCGTTTACAAGTAGATACGGTGGGCCAGGTCGGCAAACCAGGCGAGCAGATTCAAAACGTAATCTCGGTGGGCATGTTGTCCGAGGGATGGGACGCCAAGACAGTAACGCATATTATGGGACTTCGCGCCTTCAGCAGCCAGCTTCTCTGCGAGCAGGTGGTCGGGCGAGGTCTGCGCCGCACCTCGTACGACATCAATCCAGAAACCGGCATGTTTGAACCGGAGTACGTCAACATCTTCGGAGTGCCATTCACTTTTCTGCCGCATGAATCACCTGAAGACATAGTACCTAAGCCACCGAACCCCAAGACCGCTATTGAGCCGGTCCCCGACAAAGCGATATATGAAATCAGTTGGCCCAATGTAATCCGCATCGAACATCTTTACAGCCCACGCCTTTCCTTGGACTGGGAAGCAGTTGAGTCGTTGGAATTGGATGCTAGTATGACCGCGCAGGTGGCCGAGCTTGCGCCGATTGTTGAAGGAAAACCGGACTTGGGCAGTATTTCTCCCATTCGGTTGAAAGAACTGGCCCGTGAGTATCGCACACAGCGAATTATATTCGAGACAGCGCGGGACGTATATGACCAGATGCGAAGTAACTGGCAGGGCAACAGGGAATTTCTCCTGGCTCAAGTGGTGAGGCTGATCGAGCAATTTATCCGCTCCGACAAGATTTACGTCACGCCGCCGCTTTACCACCACGACAATTTGACGCGCGGGCTCATCATCACTCTGAATATGACGAAATTGGTCCAACATATTTGGGAGGCTATTCGATTCGCGAATACGAGGAAGCTGGAGCCTGTTTTCGACCAGAACCATTCAATCTGCTCAACCGGCGACATGGCAACCTGGTATACAGGCAAGCCCTGTGAATACACTTACCGCAGTCATATCAATTTCTGCGTCTTAGACAGTGCATGGTGACCTGCCCCCCAAGAACTGGTCCAGGTAATATGTTAGTATTGGGCCAAAGAAA
>WTGY01000099.1 GCA_011523365.1 Caldilineaceae bacterium | reverse complement strand
GGAGCCCCCGCACAAGGGAGGGCCGAATAGGCCCGACCGCCCGGAACTGCAGTGGCCAGTGGTTAGTGGTTAGTGGTCAGTAGTTGGTTAGTGGTGTGAGCGGCGGTTGGGGTCGGTTGTTTTCGGGTCGGGCACTGGCTTTGGCGGATAAGCTACGACAGAGGTTACGGATCAGAGAGGAAGGGGAGCCGGGCGTGATGGGAGAAGAGAGCGTTGGACGGGTGCGGGAGAATGGCAGTGTGCAGAAGGTGCGGCTTGACAACGGGCTGCAGATCCTTCTGAAGGAGAGCCACCTGGCGCCGGTGGCCAGTTTCTGGATTTACTACCGGGTGGGGAGCCGAAATGAGGTGCCGGGGGGGACGGGCATCAGCCACTGGGTGGAGCATATGCTGTTCAAGGGTACTGAGAGGTATCCGCAGGGCGCGTTCGACAAGGCGGTGGCACGGGCGGGCGGGGCGTTCAACGGCATGACGTGGCAGGACTGGACGACCTATTTCGAGACGTTTCCAGCGGAGCGCATCGAGCTGGCGCTGGACGTGGAGAGCGACCGGATGGCGAATGCGATCTTCGACGAGGAGGAGACGGAGTCGGAGCGGACGGTTATCATCAGCGAGCGGGAGGGGAGCGAGAACAGCTACCGCTGGCTGCTAAATACGGAGATGCAGGCGGCGGCGTTCCAGACGCACCCGTACCGGCATCCGGTCATCGGCTGGAAGGAGGACCTTCTGACGATGGGCCGGGACGATCTTTACGAGCATTACCGGACGTTTTACACGCCGAGCAATGCTGTGGCGGTGGCGGTGGGGGATTTTGACAGTGCGTGGATGGTGGAGCGCATCGAACAGTATTTTGGCGGATTGGAGGCGGGTCCTGCCTTGCCGACGATGCGCTTGCATGAGCCGGAGCAGAGGGCGGAGCGGCGGATCGTGCTGCGGGGGACGGACATGACGTCGTATTTCGGTCTGGCGTTTCATGCGCCGGACGCGCGGCATCCGGACTTTTTCGCGCTGACGGTGATGGACAGCATTCTGAGCGGCGCGAAGGGGATGGGGCTGTTCGGCGGGGGCTCTTCCAACCGCAGCAACCGGCTTTACCGGGCGCTGGTGGACAAGGAACTGGCGGTGGGGGTCTCTTCGGCGTTCATGCCGACGATTGATCCCTATGTTTTCGGTTTCAGCGCCACGCTGGCGCAGGATATCACGCACCAGGAGATTGAGGAGGCGATCTGGGCGGAGATCGAGCGTATGCAGGAGGAGCCGGTGGCGGCGGAGGAGCTGGAGAAGGCGATCAAGCAGACGAAGGCGCAGTTCGCGTACAGCAGCGAGAGCGTGACGAACCAGGCGTACTGGCTGGGGTTCAGCGAGATGATCGCGGACAGCGAATGGTTCGACGGCTGGCTGGAGAACCTGGAGGCGGTGACGGCTGAGGACGTTCAGCGGGTGGCGCAGAGCTGGTTCGGCCGGGATAAGCAGACGGTTGGCTGGTATATGCCGGAGGCGTAACGGGCCGCTGTTTTCGTTGTCGACTGCTGACCTATGTATCTTTCGCGGCTGCACCTGGAACATTTTCGCAATTACAGAGAGCTGGACCTGTGCTTCAGCGCGCCGGTGACGCTTGTTCAGGGCCGCAACGGGCAGGGGAAAACGAACCTGCTGGAGGCGGTCTATTATCTGGCGACGAGCAAGTCGCGCCATGCGCGGGCGGAGCGGGAGGCGGTGGACAGGGCGGCGGCGGATGAGCCGATCCCCTACGCGCGGATTCGGGGAGAGGTAGAGCGGAAGGGGGAGCCGACGACGCTTGAGATCCTCTTTACTCTGCGCGGGGACGGTCAGAACTACACGAAACAGATTAGGGTGAACGGGGCGCCGCGGCGCAGCATGGACCTGATCGGACATCTGCGGGCGGTGCTGTTTCTGCCGGAGGACCTGACGCTTGTGGCCGGCAGCCCGAGTGAGCGGCGGCGTTATATCGACGTTGCTCTGTGCCAGATTGATCGCGGCTACTGTCAGACGCTTTCCCGCTATCAGAAGGTAGTAACGCAGCGGAACAGTTTGTTGAAGCAGCTGCAGGAGCAGGAGCAGACGGACGGCCCAACGGCGGCGGCGCAACTTGCATTTTGGAATGAGCAGCTAGTGGAACTGGGAACGCGGGTGCTGGCCCGGCGGCATACTTATCTGGCGGCGCTGGCACCGATTGCACGCCGCGTGCATGCGGAGCTCTCGCAGCAGCAGGAGTCGCTGGAGCTGCTGTACCTGCCTAGCTTCAACACCGGGCTCTACTCTGAAGATGACTACCAGAGGCTGCGCGAGGGCGAGGAGGTCGAGACGGACGGGATTGCCGGCCTGGAAGTCGGGGCAGAGGCGATCAATCAGCGTTTCCGAGAGAGGCTTGAAGCCCGCCGCGGCGTTGAGTTAAGGGCCGGAAGTTCGCTCTACGGGCCGCATAGGGATGAGCTGGTCTTTGTGGTCAACGGCTGGAATCTGCGCACGTACGGGAGCCGGGGTCAGCAGCGCACGGGTGCGCTGGCGCTGAAGCTGGGGGAGTTGCAGGCGATGGCGGAGGCGACGGGCGAGAAGCCGATCCTGCTGCTGGACGACGTGATGAGCGAGCTGGACTCGCAGAGGAGGACGGCGTTGCTGGAGGCGCTGGCGGACGTGCGACAGGGCATTGTGACGACGACGAACTGGGCGCAGTTTTCCAGTGAATTTCAAGAGAGCGCGCAGCTGCTGCAGATTGAGGCCGGGGTCGCAACGGCCGCGGCGGGCAGTCTGTGACCTGCGGCGTAACCGGCCACTGAAATCTTCCCACGCGAGCACATACTCCATGGACGAAAGACTCTACTACGAAGACGCCTACTGTACGCGATTCACGGCGCAGGTGGCGGAGCGGTTTATGCTCGAGGGAAAGCCGGCTGTGCGGTTGAGCCGGTCGGCCTTTTATCCTACGTCCGGCGGGCAGCCGCATGATACGGGCAGTCTGGACGGCACGGCGGTGGTCGACGTGCAGGTAGGGGCGGAGGGTGCGGTGCTGCATGTGCTGGCGGAGCCGCTGCCGGACGGGACTGCGAGCGTGAGCGGTGAGATCGACTGGTCGCGGCGCTATGATCATATGCAGCAGCATTCGGGCCAGCATCTGCTGTCGCAGGTGTTTTACCGGCGGCTGGGGCTGGAGACGGTGAGCGTGCATTTCGGTGATGCGCTGAATACGGTAGACCTGGACGGGCCGCCGTTGTCTGCGGCGCAGCTGGCGGACGTTGAGAAGGCGGCCAACGGGTTGGTGTGGGAGAACCGGCCGATACGGGCCTATTGGGTAGATGAAGAGGAGCGGGGGAAGGTGCCGTTGCGGCGGTCGCCGGCGGTGGCGGGTGCGACGCGCATTGTGGAGATCGACAAGTTTGACTGGTCGGCGTGCGGGGGTACGCACGTGCGGCGGACGGGGGAGATCGGGCTGATCGCGCTGGTGCGGGTGGAAAAGCACCGGGGCAGGAGCCGTGTGCATTTTGTGTGCGGAAGGCGGGCGCTGGCGGATGCGGCGCGGCGCAGGGAGCTGCTGGCGGAGGCGGCCGGTCTGCTGGACAGCGGCGTGGATGACGTGCCGGAGCTGGTGTCGAAGCAGCAGGAGGCGCTGCGGGGTGCGGAGCGGGAGTTGAAGGCGCTGCGGGAAGAGCTTGTTGCGTACCAGGCGTGGGAACTGCTGGCGGAGGCGGAGACTGCGGGCGGTGTGCGGCTGGTGGCGCGGGAGATGGCGGACAGTGAGCCGGCGGCGGTGCAGGGGCTGGCGCGGGCGCTGATTGCCGAGCCGGGTGTTGTGACATTGCTTGGCTGCGCGCGAGGGGGTAAGGGGACAGTTGTGTTTGCCCGTTCGGAGGATGTTTCGCTGCACGTTGGTAATCTGCTGCGGGATACGTTGCGGGGGTTCGGCGGCGGAGGCGGCGGGCGGCCGGACTTTGCGCAGGGCGGGGGTGTGGCGGCGGAGAGGCTGATGGATGTGCTCGGCGCGGCGGCGGAGGTTGTGCGGCGCGAGGTTGGGGGCTAGAGCCCATTGGGAAGGAAACGCGATTTCCTGTATGGCGTATTGGGAATGTGTGGGAATAAAGGGAAATTACTTCGGAAAGTTACGGCGAAAAGGCTGAGGCGATGAATGAACGCCTGGACAAATTAGGGAGACAAACATGGTTCGTTTTGCGACACTGTTTCTTGCCTTCACGCTCTTTGTTGTCGGTTGCGTTGCAATTCCAACCGAAAATGAAGAGGCGGGTTACACCAGGTCAGTGGTGCAGGATGCGATCCGCTACTATGATCGCAACGGCAGGGATGCGGCTGTCGAGTACTACAGTTCGGAAGACAGCGTGAATGGTCAGTGGTATGTGTTCATCGTGGATGCGGATGGGTATGCCATTGCTTCGCCCAACGCGGACATGATCGGCAGGGATCCGGCTCTGCGCGTCGATGCAAGCGGTTACTTCTACGGCGATGATCTGATGAGTGCAACCGAGGCGGGCAAGTGGATCAGCTACATTTTTCGTCAACCAGAAACAGGCGAGAACGCCCGAAAGCATACCTGGGTCGTGCGCCATGACGGATTGCTATTCGCTTCCGGCTTCTATGAGGATGAGTAAGTCAACATAGCGGCTGGAGATAGAACTGAAGACTGTGCTCGGGCGCAAGTGCGGTATGGTTGGCACCAGTTGCTAAGCCACGGCTTAACGTCATTTTGGTATATGGTCCCCATATAGAGCTAATGCCTGCGTGGTCTGCGGGTTGAGACGGCGCGGCGCCAGTTGACAGGAGCCAAGGAAATCTTCGAATGAAGAGCAACGAGGGCATGCCCATCCTGCCGGTCGAGGCATACACTTCGCAGGCGTGGTTCGACCGCGAGCAGGAGCGGATATTTTCACGAACGTGGGCTTTTGCCGGGTTGGTCGGGGATGTCAGCGAGCCGGGGCAGTATGTGGCGGTACAGGCAGGGCTGAATAACATCTTTATTGTGATGGGGCAGGACGGGCAGCTGCGCGCATTTCACAATATCTGCCGTCACCGAGGAACGCAGCTGCTGCGGGCGGTGGGGAATACGAAGAAAGTCATCACCTGCCCCTATCACGACTGGACATACAGTCTGGAGGGCTGTCTGCTGTCGGTTCCGGACAGGAGGAACCAGTTTCCGGATCTGGATATGGCGAGTCTCGGGCTGAAGAAGGCGTCTGTGGCCAGCTGGAGGGGTATGTTGTGGGTGCATCCTGACGATAACGCCGGTCCTGTGGAGGCGTGGTTCGGCGGCGTTGAGCCTCATCTTGGCCCCCATAGAGTGGATGAGCTGGTGGAGTATGAGAAGGGGCGCACCGAATACACGATTGCAGCCAACTGGAAGATCGTGGTCGAGAATTACATTGACAGCTATCACCTGGCTCATCTGCACTCGGGCACGCTGTCGATGTACGACCACAAGCGCATCAAGTCGGGGTTCGAGGGTCCGCACTTCCATTTCTGGGAGCCGCTCAGTCGGGAATACGCGGCGGACGTGGAGAGGAACGCGCCAACGCCGCTGGTCGTCCCGGCCGAGCAAGCAGGCGCGTGGGTGCCGATGCTGTTTCCGGGAATCGGGCTGGCAGAGAATGAGGACTCGTGGTCGGTGTTTCATCTGACGCCACTGGCGCCCGACCGTACCCGCGTTGTCGTCCGCACGAAGCTGGCTGACGTCTCATTGCTGAAGTTCGCCTCGCAATCGATCCGATCCTACGACTTCTGGTCGGGGCGGGTGCGGGGCAAGTATGACAGCGATGGCGGCGACGATCCGATGGCATCCGGCGATTTCATGCAGGAGGACATCTACGCGTGCGAGCAACAGCAGCGATCGCTAAGGAGCCCCTATTTCGAGCACGGGCCGTCTGCCTTTAAGGGGGAGGCCGGTGTGCGGCGACACCAGGAGCTGGTGATGGAGTGGTTGGGGGAAGAGCAGTGACCGTTTGTCCGAGACGCTGGAGGCCCCATCCAATAGAGAGAGGTGAAGTTCTTGTGCAGTCTTCGAAGCTTTTGGGATGTTACTTGTAGAGTCCGTTCTGGAAGCGGCGCAGGAGGGCGGCGGCAATTGCGCAGGTGTAGAGGAAGCCGATGGCTGCGACCCAGAGGAAGGGTTGGCCGGCGGTGGCGAGCCAGTAGCCTTTTGCCGCCCAGTAGGTAGGGGAAATGCCGAGCAGCCATTGCCATGGCTCGGGAACGAACCAGGCGGCGATCGGGACGAGGAGGAAGATTCCGAGCCCTTTCATGATGGCAAGGCCTTCGACCTTGTTTTTGGCGAGGGCGGCGAGGATCAGGGCCATCATGGGGCCGAGGGGCGCGGCAGCGACGGCCAGGGGGAGAAGCTTTTCGACTGGAAGCACCAGGACGCTGATGAAGGGAACGACGAGGAGGATCCCCAGGACGGAGATGAGGGCGGGGGTCAGGGCACGGTAGAGGGCGTAGGTGCGGACCGGCATGGGCGTCACCATGAGGGCGGTGAGGGTGTCCTGGTCTTTTTCGTCGAGGAGGAGGGTGCCGACGAGGAGGCCTACGAGTTGGGGGATGACGAGCAGGCCGAAGAAGCTGACGATGAGGAGATAGTATTGGCTGAGATCGAAGCCGATGTTTTCCAGCAGACCAGTATGAACCCAAGGTAGTAGCCAGCGCAGGATGCCACCAAGAATGAAAGGATAGACCATCAGAAACTGCAGCATCGAATCGCGGCGGAAGTTCAGGAAATCGCTGCGTCCCAGTGTGAATAGTGCCCCCATCCTCACCTCCCCGGTTTGTCTTCGAAGTACACGTCAACCAATCCCATAAACTCCAGAATTTATGAGCCGACCTGACGGGCGACGACCTGTTGCAGGGCTCTCTGTGCCCAGCGGGTGCCGGCGACGCAGAGCAGCGCGGCGTAGAGCAGCGCGAAGATGAGCTGCCAGAGCGGGGCGTCGCCGAAGGACGCGGTCAGCAGAATCATGCCGGGGCCGCTGGGCAGAAGATAGAGGAGCGGGCCGGGTACGATGTCGAAGTAGGTGAGCAGGGGGATCTGCATGATGGCGAGAAAGAAGGCGCCAGGTACCAAGTATTCGTTGATGCCATTGTAGCGGGCGGCGATGACGAAGCCCAGCAGGGAGAGAGGGTATGACATGGCCAGCATGGCGATCACGAACCAGAGCCAGTTGAGGGCGGCGCCGTAGACGAGCAGGGTCACGGCGACGCCGACGGCGAAGGCGGCGACGGAGAGGACGACGGCTTTGGCGATCAGGTACTCCCAGGAGCGGAGGGGCGTGACGACCAGCCCTTCGAGAACGCGTTCGTTTTTCTCCAGGAAGAAGAGACCGGGCATGAAGAAGAAGCCGAAGACGCCGAGATCGATAAAGAGAATTGAAACGAGTACCGGTTCTAAGCCGGCGTCGGGGATCCAATAGAGCATGAGGACCCAGACGGCGGCGACAAAGGCGGCGGCGTAGAAGATCCCCTGCCGGAACTGGACCGTGGTTTCCCAGCGCAGGAGCATGAGAAGCCGATTCACGTCAGGCTCCTTCCCGTCGTCTGGATGAAGATGTCCTCGAGGGTGGCCTCCTGGGTGTGGATGGTTTCGATGCGGTTGGTGCGCAGGATTTTGAGGAACTCGTCGCTGTCGCCGAGGCCGTCGAGGGGGAATTCGGCTTGCTGGGTGGGGGCGGAGGTCCCGTCGTGGTGGTATTCGACTGTGACGCGACGCCGGCCGTGTTGGAGGCGCAGGTTGCGGGGGGAGTCGATGAGGGTGATTTCGCCGTCGACGATGAAGGCGACGCGGTCGCAGATCTGGTCGGCGACGGTCATGTCGTGAGTTGTGAGGAAGATGGTGCGGCCTTCTTGCTTCTGCTGGCGGAGGATGTCCTTGATTTTCTGGCCGTTGACGGGGTCGAGGCCGGTGGTGGGCTCGTCGAGGAAGAGGAGTTCGGGCTTGTGAATCAGAGAGCGCACGAAGTTGAGGCGCATCTGCATGCCCTTGGAGAACTGGCTGAGTCGGGTATCTGCGTCTTCGGAGAGCCCGACCATTTCGAGCAGTTGCGCCGGTTCGAGGGTGTCACCGTTGTAGAGAGAGCGGAATAGGGAGAGGTTTTCGCTTGCGGTCAGTTTCTGGTAGTGGTTGGGCAACTCGAAGGCGACGCCGACCTGCTCGTAGTAGCTGTCGTCCCATTGGTTGAGCGGTTTGCCGAGGACGGTTATGCTGCCCTGGAAGCCGCGCAGGAGGCGGATCAGCACCTTTTGGGTGGTGCTTTTGCCGGCGCCGCTGGGCCCTAGGAAACCGAAGATTTCGCCCTTTTCGATGGCGAAGTCGATGCCGCGGACGGCTTCGGCACCGCCTGGATAGGTGTAAGAGAGGTTTTCTACGGAGAGCATCAATTCGCTCCTTGACCGGGCCGTTTGGGTGGGGAATGGGCGTTTTGGGGCTCTTCTATGGTGTTGTTGGGTGCGGGGTGAAGTTGGGCCGATCTGTACGCCCGCCAGTGTTCCAATACCAAGGGGTACTCCCTTTCCATGAAGGCGTAGAGGTCCCGCATTTCTTCCAGACGCTGGCGGCGGGCGGGGGAGGCTCCGTCGAGAAGCAGGAGGCCTTTTTCGGCAAGGCGGCGGAACTCGGTAAACTGCTGGGCTTTCTCTTCGAGCACGCGGGACCAGAAGTCGGGCACGATGCGGTAGAAGTCGCGGCGGTGGCCGGGCAGGCTGAGGCGCTCGATGATGCCCATGCGGATGAGCATGCGGGTGCCGGTGCTGATGGAGGATTTGCTGGCTTGCAGGGCGTCGGTGAGCTCGTGCATGGTCTGGTGGGGCGGGTCACAGATGAGGAGCCAGCTCAGGATTCTGCCGGTCATGCGGGGCAGGCCGGCCTCTTCCCAGAAGAGACCGAAACTCTCTACATATTCGTGCAGGTCGTTTTTTGGCAGCGCAACTGCAGCGGTCAGCGGTTTGTGGTCGGCGGCGCTCATGTTTCGAGGGCCAGTTTTTGCTGCTGGCGGCCGATTACGCTGTTGAGGAGGACGAGGAGAACGGCGACGAGAACGGCCATCACGACGATGTCGATGAGGATGTCGGCAAAGCCGGCGCCGTTTTGGGTCACTTCGAGCAGGGGGTTCATGAGGTAGTAGGTAGGAAAGATGCGGCCTATCCATTCGGGCACCTGCGGGAAAATCTTGAGGATACCGGGAGCGTAGAGCAGAATACCTGCGCCCTTAACGATTCCCATGAAGGTATCCATGTCCTTGGAGACGGAGCCGAGGATGATGCCGAAGGACGAGGACATCAGGCCACCGAGGGCGATCACGAGCAGAAGGAGGGCGACCTGGCCGACGAAGGCGCCGTTGATCAACAGAATGACCGAGCCCATGATCCCGCTGAGGATGAAGCCCATCAGCGTCTTGGACAGGTAGACATCGAGCAGCGAAGTGGGCGTAGAGGTCAGGGCGACCAGGGTGCGATCCCTTTTCTCATCGAGCAGCGATGCGGCCGGGAAAAAGAGTCCACCGAGGACGATTGACATGATCAGGAGCAGGGGTAACAGACGCTGCGACCAGGTCTGTGTATTGGCGCTACCTATCTGCTCCGCATTGACGGTGACGGGGAGCTGTTCGATGCTGCTGCCGATTCCGGCGGTCATGGCGCGTGCGATGGCCGATTCCAGGAGCAGGAGATTGCGCACGCCGGCCTCCCCCCAGCGGTAGGCGGTGAAGACGATCTCTGCGCTGTCGTCTTCGAGGGACGCGGCGAAGCCGGCGGGCAGGCTGAGGCCGATCTCTTCGCTGCCGCGTTCGACCGCGCTTTGGAGCGCCTCTTCGGAATCGTACATGGTGGTGTTGATGCTGGGATGGTCGAGCAGCGGCCTGGTGAACTGTTCACTGGCGCTGGCGTCGTAGATGCCCAAGCGCGGTGTCTGCGCCAGGAGGTCGCCGAAGACAAGCGCGATGAGAAGGCTGAGGACGACCGGCATAACGAGCACATAGAGGACCATGAAGTTGGTTGCGCCGAGGCGTGCGTCTTTGCCCATCAGAATTGCAATTCGCTGGATATCCATCAGAATTTCCTCATTATGGCGGCGGTTCCGACCGCCATCGAAGCTGCGCCAATCAGGAGCAGAAGTGTCAGGTTGCCGGCCACGTCCGCCCAGCCGGCGCCGAAGTTGATGATGCGGTGCAGGGAGTCCACGAAGTAATAGGAAGGGATGAACTCCATCCAGCCGGTAGCGAGGCCGGGCAGGAGAATAGAAAAGCCGGGGAACACCATAGGGATGATAAACACAATCGTCCACCCCATCACCGACGTATTGTCCTTCGAGATTGCGGCGATAAAGAAACCGAGGCCGACCATCAGGAAACTGCCCAGCAGCAGCGTCGCCAGGAGGAGGAGCGGCGCCGTGCCCAGAATACCCATCACGGCACTCAGGATCAGTACCTGGCCGAAGGCCAAGACCATCCCCATCAGGGCCTTGCCGACAAAGAATTGATGCAGGCGCAGGGGGCCGGTGACGAGGGCGCGTGCGGTGCCATTGTCGACATCGCGGTTGAGGAGAGTCGCCAGCCCAAAGACCTCTATCACGACAATCATCATCAGCAGAAGGGGCGCCAACCGATCGCGCATCGAGAGAGGCGCGCCGGTCATGTCATTGCCGAGCACGACCTGGGTGTCGTTGAAACGGGCTAAGTCAGCCAGCGTCTCCGGGTTCACGGTGTTGGCGACGAGCACCAGCACATCATGGAAAATCTGCTTTGCTTCTGCAGGGACGCCGGGGGCGTAGTAAGCGTTCAACTCCACCGTCTCCCCTCTGGCGGCGGCCGCGGTCAGGTCGGCGGGAAGCGACAGGCCGACGAAGAAATCACCGGACTCTTCGAGCGCGGTGAGCATCTCGGCCTCGGAGTCGAAAATGGTATAGTCTCCGGGTTCATCTACGAGACGCTGGTAGAGGGGAATCTCCCGATCCTCGATGAAGAAGGCCATGCCGAGGCCTTCGTCGACCTGGTTGGGGAGCAGGAAGTAGATGACAAGGTAGAAGACCACGCCTATTGCGGTGACAATGGCGAAGAAGCGGTGGCGGAAGAAGAGTTTGATGTCATTGACGACGAGAGTGCCGATCATCCTTGTAACCCCCTGCCGGTGATATCGAAGAAGATATCTTCCAGCGTTGCTTCCTCGCTGTGGACGGTGAGGATGCGCTCATTCTTGAAGAGGTCGAAGACTGTCTGGGGGGTCTGGTCTTCATCGAGCGTCACTTCGCGCACTTCGATTTCGCCGTTGGGCAGCTCGACCTCCACTTTGAGGGCGCGCATGCCGAAGCGCTGCTTGAGGCGAGCAGGCGTGTCGAGGGCGACGATTTTGCCCTGGTTGAGGAAGGCGACCCGATCGGACAGCTTGTCGGCTTCAACCATATCGTGCGTGGTCAAAAAGACGGTTGTTCCCGTCTGGGTAGCGGCGCGGATCAAGGTGTGGATCGTTTCGGTGGAGACGGGATCGAGACCGTCGGTCGGTTCGTCGAGGAAGAGCATTTTGGGATCGCTTACGAGGGCGCGCGCCATCATGAGACGTTGCTTCATGCCTTTAGAGTAGTTGGCGACGTGTTCTTTGTCGCGGCCGCCGAGACCGACCTTTTGAAGCAGGTCTACGGCGTCGAAGTCGGGTACTTTGTAGAGTTTAGCGAAGAGATTGAGATTTTCGACGGCACTCATCTGTTCGTAGAGATTGGTGAATTCGAAAGAGATGCCGATCTCCTGCTGGACCTGCTTGCGGTCTTTGACGATATCCAAGCCGAGGAGGGTGGCTGAGCCGTTTTGGGGCGTCAGCTGACCGGTCAGCATCTTGACGACGGTCGATTTGCCGGCGCCGTTGGGGCCGAGGAAGCCAATGACTTCGCCTTCGGCGACATCGAAGGAGATATCATCGACGGCGAGGATGTCGCCGTAGCTGAAGGTCAGGTCTTTCACCGAAATCGCGGGTTGTGCCATGCTGTTGCTCCTTACAACGGGACGCTTGTGCCGGCGGGCGGTTGCAGCCGCATAAAGTTTCGAGCGTCATACAGAAGAACGAACATGGACAGGGTAGCATTTTCTGTTTGTTCTGTCAATGCCGAACAAACAGAACTGTCTGACGTTTTCCTGACATTGTAGGGAAGCAGCCACCCGGGCATTCGCAGCGCAAAGTGCGTGTCCAGACGCCGGCGGGAGGGTCTTTCAGTATGGGTAGGGAAGTACAGCGATCTCGTGCACATGGAGGGTTGGCAAATTCTGGAATCCTACTCTGTGACGTATACTTTGCATTAGAGCCACAAAAGCTATTCAGGCGCGGCGGTTCCGGGGTTCGCACTGCTTATTGGGGAACGGTTGAACGCCTGATGCAAGGAGAAAGACGGGCAATGGAAACTCTGGCACTTAAAGACGGCGGGCGTCTTCCGGTACTGGGTTTGGGTACGTGGCAGATGGGGGGCGGGCGCAGTCGCGACTATTCGCGGGATGACGAGATGGTCGCGATTATCCGGGATGCGATCGCGATGGGGTATACGCATATTGACACGGCGGAGATGTACGGTGTCGGTCATTGCGAGGAGCTGGTGGGGCGGGCGATGCAGGATTTCGCGCGTGGGGAGATTTTGCTGACGACCAAGGTACTGGCCGACAACGTGCGTTACGATGATCTGTTGCGGGCGCTGGACGGGAGCCTGGAGAGGTTACAGACGGAGTATGCCGACATGTACCTCATCCACTGGCCCAACCCGAGTGTGCCGCTGGAGGAATCGTTTCGAGCACTGAATCGCGTCGTGGCAGAGGGCAGGGTGAAGCGGGTCGGCGTGAGCAATTTTGACGTTGCATTGCAGCGCGAGGCGGAGGCGTTGTGCGAGACGCCGGTGGTGACCAACCAAGTACGCTACAATCTGTACACGCGGGAGCCGGAGGAGAACGGGCTGTTGCGCTACTGCCAGGAGAACAATGTCGTGCTCACGGCGTACTGTCCGCTGAAGGACGGTGTGATGCAGAATGAAACGGTGCAGGCGGTGGCGCGCAAGCACGGCGCATCGGCGGCGCAGGTTGCGATCCGCTGGCTGACGCGGCAACCGCAGGTGGTTACGATTCCGATGTCGACTAATCGGGACCATTTGCGGCAGAACATGGAGGCGTTGACGCTGGCGCTGGACGAGGAGGACGTGCAGCGGCTGGATGCCATTGGCTAGGAGCCGGCCAGACGGACGGGCCTGGGGTGGGACCGACAGTAGTTTGCAGGAGCGTTTAGAGAATAGAGACAGGAGAACCTATGCTTCCGACTGAATCGATAAGACGGGTGTTGGACGCCGGGCTCACGAAGGGCGCCGACCTGGCAGAAGTGTATCTGGAGAACAAGGAGAGTCTCTCGCTGACGCTGGACGAGGGGCGGTTGGAAAAGGCGACGCAGGGCAATGACATTGGTGGGGGCGTGCGGGTCTTCTATGGGAATAACGCGGCCTACGCTTACACAGATGATCTGACGGAAGAGTCGCTGATTGAGGCGGCCGGGGTTGCAGCGGCCGCGGCAGAGAATGCGAATAATGCGCAGGTGTGCGCGGATCTGACGAAGAGGGAGAGCCCGGTCGTGTCGCGGATCGAGCGCCCTTTCGAGGAGATGTCGACGCAGGAGAAGGCCGGCATGTTGCGGGAGATGGACGAGGTTACGCGGCAGCACAGCCCGCACATTGTCAGTGTGCAGTGCGGCTATACGGAGACGCGGCGGCGGGTCTGGGTCTATAACTCGGAGGGAGTCTGGGCGGAGGACGACCGCGCCTTTATCGAGTTTCAGGGTCAGGTGGCGGCGCAGAAGGGCGACGTGCGCCAGTCGAGCGCCACAGGAGTCGGAGGGCAGGTGGGGTTGGAGTTTTTCGACGATCGCGATCCGGTGGCGATGATGCCAGAGGCAGCTGACACGGCGCTGCTGATGCTGGATGCGAGGCCGGCGCCGGCAGGCGAGATGCCTGTCGTGATCAACAATGGCTGGGGGGGCGTCCTTTTTCACGAGGCCTGCGGGCATTGTATGGAGGCGGACTTTATCACGAAGGGCGCTTCGGCCTACACAGGATTGGTAGGTGAGAAGGTGGGGCCGGATTTTCTGACGGCCTACGACGACGGCACGATCCCGGGACGGCGGGGGACGATGCGCTTTGACGATGAGGGCGCGCCGACGAACCGGACTGTGTTGATCGAGAACGGCATTCTGAAGGAGTATATGTGGGACCTGACGGAGGCGCGGCGGGCGGGTCGGGCGTCGACGGGCAACGGGCGGCGTCAGACTTTCCGAGACATGCCGATGCCGCGCATGACGAATACTTATATTGACGCGGGCCCGCACGACCCGGAGGAGATCATTGGGTCGGTGAAGAAGGGGCTGTATGCCAAGAGGCTGGGCGGCGGCCAGGTGGAGATCGGACGCGGCGATTACGTGTTCACTGTCACTGAGGGCTGGTTGATCGAGGACGGCAAGCTGACAGCGCCGGTGCGGGGCGCGACGCTGGTGGGCAACGGTCCGGAGACGCTGCGGCTGATGGACATGATCGGAACGGATATGGCGCTGGACCCGGGGCGGGGCATGTGCGGCAAGGGGCAATGGGCGCGGGTGAGCGTCGGCCAGCCGACAGTGCGCGTGCCGAAGCTGACGGTCGGCGGAACGGAATGAACTGCAGTGGTCAGTGGTTAGTGGTTAGTGGCTGGGGTAACTGGACAGAGAATCAGGCTGCGCTCTTTGGGGGCGGGATGGGGAGTATAGACGTGGACTATCTTGAGTTTGCTAAGGACGTGGTTGCGCGGGCGGTTGAGCGGGGTGTGGAGGCGGAAGCCTATATCAGTGTGGGGCAGAATACTTCGGTCAATGTGGACCGGGGCGAGGTGGAGAAGCTCTCGCAGGCGGGCTCGAAGGGGCTGGGCGTGCGGGTGATCCGGGACGGCAAGATGGGCTATGCCTATACGTCCGATTTCGGGGCGGGGAGCGTCGGGAAGACGATCGAGGCGGCGGTCGATCTGTCTGACGTGGCGGACGGCGATGAATTCAGATCGCTGCCGGCGCCGCAGCCGCTGCAGGAGGAGAACCTGGATATCTACGACCAAGCGGTCGTGGAGCTGCCGATCGGACGCAAGGTGGAGATGGCCAGGCGGATTGAGAAGGCTGCTTTGCGCTATGATGAGCGCGTCGTGCTGACGAACCGCTGCACGCTGATAAGCCAGCACGGGACGGTGGCGATCGCCAACTCGAAGGGCGTCGCGGGCAGTTACGACAAGAGTTTTATCGGCGGTTTTGTGATGGCGATGGCTGCGGACGAGAATGACAGGTCGGTGGCGTTTGGGTTCGACTTTGGGTCGCGGCTGGCGGATTTCAAGCCGACGGCGATCGGGAAGGATGCGGCGCGGAAGGCGGTGGGCATGTTGGGGGGCAAGCCGGTGCCGACGCAGCGGGCGTCGGTCGTGTATTCGCCGATGGCGGCGACGAGCGTGCTGGGCGCGCTTTCGCGGGCGCTGGGTGCGGACGCGATGCAGCGCAACCGGTCGTTTCTGGAGGGCAAGATCGGCGAGACGGTGGCTGCGGATCTGGTCACTGTGCTGGACAACGGGCGGCTGCCGGGCGGGATCGCGACGCGACCGTTTGACGATGAGGGGGTACCGACGGGGGCGACGCGGCTGATCGACGAGGGCGTTTTGCAGACGGCGCTGCATGATCATTACACGGCCACGCGCGACGGAACGGCCAGCTCGACTGGCAACGCCAACCGGCGCGGGCACGCGTCTATGCCGACGCTGGACGCGAGCAACTTCTACTTCCAACCGGGGCAGGAGACGCCAGAGGAGGTGATCGGCGGGGTGGAGAAGGGGCTGTACGTGGAGAGCGTTATGAACACAGCCAGCATCAACCCGATCAGCGGCGACTATTCGATCTCGGCGAAGGGGTATTGGATCGAGAACGGCGAGTTGAGCCATCCCGTGAACGAGGTGACGATCGCGTTGCCGATGCAGGAGTTGCTGCACAATGTCAAGTCGGTCGGGAACGATCTGACGTTTGTGCCGATGATGGGCGCGTTGGGGTCGCCGACGATTCGGGTGGACGGGGTGATGATTGGGGGGAGCGGGTAACTGCAGGGGTTAGGGACTAGGGGCTAGGGGTTAGTGCAGCAACTATCTGCTTAGCGTTGTCCGCTAGGAATCAGGGTCGTCTGGCACTGGCTTGGTTCTCCAATATTTGTGGGGGCGTACAACGAGCATATCGGGGCGAAGGGCGACGGTTTCAAGTGCGCGTCCTTCGGGATCGCTGAATTCAACTTCAAACGCAAAGCCTCTTGCGAGAATCTCAACCACTGTGCCGATTTGCCCGCGGCTGAGGTTGAGTTCGGGTATATCGTGTGTGAGGGCGACCGTGTCGAGTAGTTTGATTTTCGCCAACTCTCACCTCCTTTATTTCAATGGGGTCTTGCAAAAGGCACCATATACCACCGACTGGGCCACTGCAAATCCTGGCAGACGGTAGGGCAATCGCTTCGGAATTCGAACACAAGAATAAGCCGCAGAGGGCGCCCACAAGGGGCGCCCCTACATTATTCAGACATCCTCACGAGGTCTTGCCCCTATTGAGTGCCATGGCCCAGGGCAGCCGGTGTCCGGTTGGACAAGCCCGGCGTTTTGGCGTTCAATAGGGGTCTGCCCGCCTGTCCACCGGAGCTCTTCTTTTGTCCCGCTCGCACGACCCCTATGCTGCATTCCGCATACACGACTACCGGCTGTACGTTATTGGCTGGGTGGTGGCGCGGATGGGGACCTATATTCAGAGCATTGCAATTGCGTGGGAGATCTACCAGCGCACGGGAGAGGCGCTCTCGCTGGGGTTGGTGGGGCTGGCGCAGGCGCTGCCGCTGATGGTGCTGGCGCTGCCGGCGGGGTTGCTGGCGGACCGGTATGAGCGGCGGCGGCTGTCGATCTTCAGTCTGCTGGGGATGACGGTGACGTCGCTGGCGCTGGCGGCGTTCTCGATCAGGGAAGGGCCGGTGCTGTGGATGTATGCGCTGCTGTTCCTGGATGCCTGCATGATGACGGTGGGACGGCCGGCGCGGACGGCGCTGCTGCCGCAGCTGGTGCCGGCGGAGGTCTTTCCGAACGCGGTGACGTGGAATATGAGCCTGATGCATATCGCGTCGGTTGTGGGTCCGGCGCTGGGCGGCATCGTGGTTGCGGTCAGTGTGCAGAGTGCGTATTTTGTGGCTGCAGCGGGTTCGTTGTGGCTGGCGTTTGTGCTTACTCGCATCCAGTTCCGGCCGGTGGAGGAGAAGCCGGAGCCGGCCAACTGGCAGACGCTGCTTGGCGGGATCCGGTTTGTGTGGGACAAGAGGATACTGTTCACGATCATGGCGCTGGACCTGTTTGCGGTGCTGCTGGGCGGGGCGGTGTATCTGCTGCCGATCTTTGCCGAGGATATTCTGAATGTGGGGGCGACGGGATTCGGGTATCTGCGGGCGGCGCCGGCTGTGGGGGCGTTCCTGATGGCGGTGGCGATGATCTATCTGCCGCCGATGAAGCGGGCAGGGCACGCGCTGCTGCTGGCGGTGGCGGGATTCGGGGTGGCGACGATCGTCTTCGGCTTTTCGCAGAATTTCGCGCTTTCGTGGGTTATGCTGTTTCTGACGGGGGCGCTGGACAATATCAGCATGGTGGTGCGGCAGACGCTAACGCAGCTGCTGACGCCGGACCGGATGCGGGGGCGGGTGTCGGCGGTGAGCGGGATTTTCATCGGGGCTTCGAATGAGCTGGGCGGTTTTGAGTCGGGGTTGGTGGCGCAGTGGTTCGGGCCGGTGATTTCGGTGGTGAGTGGGGGGATTGGGACGATTCTGGTTGTGGCGGGGGCGGCGGCGCTGTCGCCGCAGTTGCTGCGGTTGGGTGCGTTGCATGAGGCGCGGGCGGAGGAGGAGGGGGCGTGAGGGACTGTGGTTGGTTTTCCCCGTTGATTTGGAGAAAGCAATGACATCGCCGACAAGGGAGATTGAGGTCACGTGTCCAGATTGCGGACACTCCTACCAGGACTGGTACCGTCCTTCGATCAATTTGTCGTTGGACGATTTTGATGACGAATATTTGGAGGAGGCGACGACGACGCCGTGTCCGGAGTGTGGGGTGAAGTATGATGTGGAGGCGCTGTTTGCATGAGAAGACGAATATCGAAATATGAGGTGGCAGGGCCCATAGATCACTGTATCGAAGGAACTATCCCGCTGAGACTATCTTCTTGCCTTGCCATCCAGTCAAGCTTCCTCTATTGGGGCGTCAAAAGGCGTCTCAAGGGAACGGATACAGGGAACAAGAGCATGGTGGTGAATATCCCAGCGGATACCCCAAACATTGTCAGGTACGATTGGCCTACTGTGCATCTTAACTAAAACTTCCCAATCAGCGTGGTTGGCGAAAGGAGCGCCCCGATCTCGCATCTCATTTGCGTTGAGGAAACCGAGATAAACGAGAATCACTGGATATCCAAGATCGGTTAACTTCCAAGACCAAGCAAGACGGTTGGACATCTGGTAACAGCGGTCTCGGGAAAGCTTCCAAGGTATCCCCGTAAAGTTCGTTAAACTGAAACTGGCTTCTTCAATGCGCTTACCAATTTGCTGATGGTTCCGAATCTGGTTGGGTCTAGCAGAAGGTTTTAGGTCTTTTCCGGCGACCTCATTGTTCAACTCTTCGGTGTGCGCCTTGGCCTCGACGAGAATTAGTCCCACTTCGCCTTCGACAGTGCAGGTGGTGGCGATATCGAAAGTCGGGGTCATGGCCCCCCGCCAATGCGCCAACCACCAGTCGCGTAGAGTTAAACGAACATTATGTGGAAGCAGTCCGGCTGCTTTGTCCAGGCACGCCTCGCCAGGGTGGCGAAATCCATCTGGCATCCAGTAGTCCTCTTCCGACACTGTAGCCCATGGTTCCCCCAATTTTGTGAGGCGAGAGGCCACCAGTGTACGCTCACCATGAGTAAGCCAGTGGCAGCGTGGTTTACTTCCCCGGCGCGCCTTTTTGTCCAGCCGTTGAAGCAAATGCACAAGAATTTCTCCCTCCTTGGTAGTCTGGGAACTTTGGATGACGTTAGGATTTCGGTGATTTACTATAGAATATCAAGCAGAAGCCGGATTCATCAAGAAGCTGACAAGAACAGGCAGTCAACGTTCGAGGTTTTGAGCCAACTCCAAGCATGCAATTGATGAAACGCTGGGGCCTGCTACGTCTCGGATATTCTAAACTGAAGTGTAGAGAGAGGCAGAATTACAACTGGACAGGTACCGGCATTTGCCAGACAAATTGAAAGGAAAGCTAGGAGGCCTAAATGTCAGCAGCGAATCAGGTTTTGTCATCACAAGATATTAGTTATGCTTGGACAAATGCGAGCAAAACAGAATTCATATTGCATTACGATGGGACGGGAATTGTTCGAGGCTTCGTGGGACCTGACCGAAAGAGCTTTTCTATAGAAATTGATGGTAAAGGGACCTTAACTTTACAACGTATGAAGGACGCTAAGAATGAGGCTGTTTTCCTGTGGATGGAAGGACACCGAGTCCCCTTTTCCAGTCGAAAGCCTGTTGTAAAGTCATCGTCAGATACAGGAGAACAGAATTCTTTGCATTTGCCCTGGTTCAACGCGGAAGCGTTTCCGCACCTCCACAATTGCGGGGAGAAAGCCCCTCCCAAAACGAGAAAACTTGGACTCGCTCAGTCTATTTCTGAAATCAATCCCGAAGCTCTAAGTGCAGAATACAAGAGACTAATCGAGTGTGCGCCACGCCGCTCGGCATATTTCGGCAAACATACAGGTATACCTTCAGGTTCACGGAAAAGTAACCGATACGAGGAGCATCTTGCAATGGCACTCTGGAACATAAGAGGGTCGTGGCCGCCTCCGGAAAATGGCCTTTTTCGCTTGCTCGACTACCAATTTCCTCTTCAGGCTACGAGTGCGGACAGGGGCATAGGTGAGATCGACCTTCTCGGCTTGACGGAGAATGGGCGGCTCATGATCATTGAACTGAAGGCTGACCAACGCCAAGTTAGCAGCAACGAAACGCCTCTGGCGGCCTTAATGCAAGGACTGCGTTACTCCGCCATTGTGCAAGCAAACCAAGACAGAATCGCCAAAGAAGTAGAGATTCGGTTCAACATTTCAGTCGTCACAGAAAAACCACCGGTCGCGCAGATACTCGCTCCGGAAGTTTGGTGGAGAAATTGGATGCAGGGGGCCTCTAGCAGAAATCGGCTTACGGGAAATTGGGAATTAGCACTTGCGGAGCTTGCCCGCGAACTTGAGAAACGCTGCGGTATCTCCATAGAGTGGGCGGCGCTCAAAGTTGAGAGGAAGCATCTTTGCTTCGGGGGTGATGGTCACCCTCCACATTTGAGGTGCATGCCTCGATTTAGATATATCAGTCTAACTCTCCCTAAAGCCTAAGAGAGCGGCGTATTGGATGCAACACTCATGCAAAACACCAAACACCATCGGCTCATTCTTCGTTTCACCGCGGCAAGCGCTCACAACCAACTAGGAACCATGAGATACTCTGTCGGTCCCTTTGTTGAACTCCCTTCGGCGCAAGTGGCAGTCGATGAATCAATCTCTTGCGGATGAAGATCCGGCCGTCGGGAAGGACGAAATGACACAAAATGCCTCTGAAGTGCGGGCTATTGCGACAGGACGAAATCTGCGCCGTGTGGGTTTGTCGTCAGCACAGCGGGAATGGTCGGGCACAACCCAGTGCCGCACAGATTTGGACCTCCGTTAACGAAAGAACAGACATAATTTGCAGACGACGAAACTAAACCCTCTTGACAAGAGTTTGAAATCTGTGTACTATGTAGTACACATGACATTCGGCAAGTATGTCCGTTCCGTTCGCGATAAGAGATTCAAGGAAGACCGGTCCTTCTCGGTGCGGCAGGTTGCGCAACGCATCGGGGTGGAACCGTCGTACTTGAGCAAGATCGAGAGAGATCAGGTTGCGCCGCCATCGGAGGCGACCATCTGCCGCCTGGCCGGGGAGTTGGGCGAGGATGCGGACCTTTTGCTGGCGATGGCCGGCAAAGTCTCGAGCGACCTGCGGAATATTATCCTGCAGCGGCCGCAGCTGTTTGCAGAGCTGTTGCGGCAGTTGAAGGATGCGCCCGATCATACAGTTGAGAGCGTCGTGCGAGAGATACGGGACGGAGATTGGTGAGAGCCGGTGTCACATTGGGAAAGGACCCGAGAGGAACCCGAGATGATTGAACTGAAAAGAGACCAGCTGATTTTTCGATTTCCGGAGGTACATAGAGATGCCGAGTGCCGGATCTCGTTCCAGCGTACATTGCGCATACCTGACGACAACAGGGCCTATTCGCTGCCGCCGGGCCTGGGAAAGTTTCCACTTAATCTTGTAGACGATTATGCGGAGAGTGTACCGGCAACCTGGAACGCGCACGGAGGCGTCTTTCTGCCGATGTACCAAGCGGAGGCGATGTGGCTCAACTTCAGCGGTTCGTATCCGATGGCGGTGAAGGTGGCTGCGGGCAAGATCAATGCGGTGACGGGTGAGGGCTGGGAGAACGAGCTTTGCGAACAGCCGCAGGACTATGTGGTCATTCCCGATCAGCCCTGGCTGGATGGTTTTTCCGTGATGAAGGGGATGATCCGGCAATTTGTGGCGATGCCTCTTGGCGAGGGATATACGGCGGAGGAGCAGTTGACGGGCGAGGCGGAGCCCGGCGGGCTGCAGATTGTAGTCTATCCCATTAAGCCGTCGTATTACGAGAGAGAGGAAGAGGAGTTCATGCCGATGTCCTATGCTCCGCTACGCGCCTTTTCCGGGCCCGCCGAGGAGATGGGGCTGGCTCCGGGCGGGCTCATGCGGCAGGAGATATACGAGGACGATTATGGCTTGGAGGCGTGGGAGACGTCGGTGCGCTCGCGTTGTTACGTGCATATTGTGAACAGTGTTCAGTTCTATAGTGTGACGGGCGCTAATCCGCCGAGCATGCCGCCAACGGCACAGGAGTATACGAAGGCGGGGCTGCCGTGGTTCGACTACTATGGGGGTGATTTGAAGGCGTTGGAAGGGGCGGAGAAACTGGCGGGGCTGGATAGTGTTGCGGTGAAGAAGCTGAAGAAGGGTGAGGGTGTGCTGGCGGATAATGAGGCTGTGGTGCCGAAGGTGGTGAAGAGGTTAGGGAAGGGGAAGGTGAGGGAGGGGGAGTTCTAGGGTAGAAAGAGGTCAGAGTTCCAATAGGGCGTCATGCTTTGGTGCTCACCTTCTTTCAAGTGCCGGAGAGGTGGGCGGTGGGGTAGGCGCTCTTTGGGAAGGAGCGTGTGCAGAATCGTATTGGTAGTGAGGCCCGGCAGAGACGGCAGGCTAAACCGTTCTCATAATCGTCTTCGACATGGTAGAATGGGAGCAAAATTGGAGTAGCGTTCTTGAGGTGTTCTCGTTGAAGAAAAGTGGAGAACAGAGAGAAATGGTAACGGCAGCAAGTAAGACCCCCAACGTTGTTGCCTCGAAGTGGTCGAGATACGCGACGGAAAGAGAAAAGGCCATCTTGGACCGTTTGGTATCAAGAGATCACGGCAAAGTTGCTGACAGGCTCAACAGCTTGATCGAAATGTTCGCTGAAGATGAGGAGGTCGATCGATTGGTACCTGAATCGGTACTTTCCGTCGCTGAATTCTTCATACGCAACAATCCTCCCCATCCTGCGATTGTGGCTGACTACGATGGCACTTTGGCAGTCGAGTGGAGGTTGCCTCTGACTCTTGCACCTGATGAGAAGTGGCAGAATTGCGACGGCATTCTTTGCCTGGAATTTCTGCCGTCGAGAGAAATCGAGTATTTTGGAGGCGCTAAAGCAATAGGAGATGAGAAGGAACTGAAATTTGAAGGCGTTGCCTCGCAGAAGCAGATCATGGAAGAGATCGCTCCATTTCTTAGCAGACTGGGCAACTGATGGAGGCAAATGGATATGATCTCAGCAGTTCTCACCTGATCAGGCATTGTCGAGCATGGCAGATTGACAACAATGTCCCCACCTTTAAGGCTTTCAGACTCAGGCGAAACGAAGAGTATCTATCGTTCAATTGGTTGGAGAAGATCTGCGTTGATGCCGGAATCAGTGTAGATCACAAGAGGGCGATCCAAGAGCTTGAGAAGGCTCCCCCATTGGAAATCGGCAGAGGGCAGTTGTGGGCGGTTCTAAGTTGTGAAGCGATATCTGCGGCAGTCCAGGAAGCCGCGATGGTGCTGCCAGAGATATTTCCTGTTCCGAGTTCTGGCAATCCCTCCCATGTTGGTGTGGCCGGGTATCCAAAGAGATTCAACAGGGATGTGGCTGTGGAACTCGCCAAGAGAGTCAGACGATCTAATCTGTACCCGATTACGCAGAATAGACGACGATCTCGTGCTTCAAGGTAGCCCACCCACTGTCTAGGCGCCCGCATGATCGACACCGGCTCATTCTTCACCCAAGGACCTGTTCAGGCTGACGCCTAACTTCCTCACACGTACAACACAACATTTTCCTCCTCGACCTCTACGCGGTAGGTGCGGACGCGGAGTTTGGGGTCGTAGAGGGCTTGGCCGGTTTTGATGTCGAACTCCCATTGGTGCCAGGGGCATTTGAGGATTTCGCCTTCGCGGGTGTAGGTCATGCCGGTGTGGCCGTCGGGGAGGACGAGGGGGCGGAGGCGGCCGCGGCAGAGGGGGCCGGCCCTGTGGGGGCAGATGTTGCGGAGGGCGTAGTAGTCGCCGTCGAGGTTGAAGACGCCGATCTCGCGGCCGTTGACGGTTACGATTTTGCGGCCGCCGGGGGGGATTTCGCCGGCGGTTGCGATTACGTGGGCGGGCATCAGTTGAGGCCGTAGAGCTCGGCGGCGGTGTCGTACATGACGCGGGGCCGCAGTTTTTTGTCGAGCGAGCGCATGAGGCCGCTCGGTTCTTCCCAGTCCCAGTGGGGATAGTCGCTGGCGAAGACGAGGACTTCGTCGGCGTGGAGCCAATCCAGGTAGGTTTCGAGGTCGTGGCGGTTGGGCAGGTTGGGGAAGGGCTGGGTGCCGAAGCGGATGTGCTGACGCAGGTATTCGCTGGGCAGGCGCCGGAGCCAGGGCGTGTAGTCGCGCAGGCTCTTCCAGTCGGAGTCCATGTGCCACATGAGGCCGGGGACCCAGAAGGTGTCGAGTTCGATGAAGAGGAACTTGAAGTTGGGGAACTTTTCGAAGACGCCTTCGCAGATGAGGCTGGCGGTATGGGCCATGGCGATCTGGGGACGGGCCATACGCATTTCCAGATAGTAGGTGGGGTAGCCGGCTGCGGTGGGCGGTGCGGAGAAGCCGGCGCCCTCGCCGCCGAAGTGGACGCACATGGGCAGTCCGTTGCGCTCGCAGGCTTCGTAGATGGGGTGATAGATGCGGTTGCCGAACGGGTGCAGGCTGCCGGCGGGCATCAGAACCTGGGCGACGCCGGGATGGTCGCCGAGCCGGTCGATCTCAGCGGCGGCCTGATGGGGGTCGGCGGGCGCGATGTGGATGGAAGCCTTCATGCGGTCGTCCTTGGCCACCCACTCTTCCAGGGTCCAGTCGTTGTGGGCGCGGCAGTAGGCGGCAGCGTAATCGACCATGGGATGCACGGCCATACTGTACGGCGCGCCGGCGCCGGTGAGGACGGCCACGTCGATGCCGTAGCTGTCCAGATGCTTCTTGCTACAGACTTCAGGGATGGTTGACGGGTCGGGCTCCCCTTCAGTGCCCTCCCACAGGTCCTGGCGGGCGTGGCCTCCCGGCATGTTTGTATAGGGCATGCTGGGAGCCATCAAGCCGAAATCCTTGCTCTGTTCCACATATTGTCGCGGCATGTAGGGGAAGAGAACCTCCACATTGGGAGGCTCGTGATGCACGTCGCAGTCGATGATCCGCTGTCGCGTGCCGGACTGTTCCTCGGGCGTATCAGAGGGCGTTGCCTGGGCTTGATTTGCCGGCGAGACGCTGTCGCTGCCAGTTCGCTCCATCACCACGGTCGCCATTTTTTACTCCTTTCCTTTGCTTCCTCCGCATAAACCAACTGCAGGCGGGACCGTCGTCCCAGCTTGTCGCTATGTTTTTCCCTGCTTGAGGGCGGCGCGCGCCTGTTCGAGAATTTCCGGCCCCGGCGGATAGTGTCTGCCGGGCACAACTCTTTCGGCCAGGATGCGCTCTTTGGCCAGCCCTTCTGCGGTCTCGTAGACCTCGGTGAGTTCGACGCACTCCTCGGCGAACCAGGAGGGTACTACGACCACGCCATCGTCGTCGCCGACGAGCACGTCGCCGGGGCATACGAGGGCGCCGCCGCACTGGATGTTCACGTTTTCCTCTGCAGGGAATACCCAAGGCCCGCCGCCGTAAGGGGTTCTATCGCGGGCATAGATTATGAGTCCGTATTTCTCCTGCACCATGATATCGAGGTCGCGGATGCCGCCATCGCACACTACGCCGTCGGCTTTGTTCATTCTGAGTTGCAGGCCTTTCACGTCGCCAAAGACTGCGGCGGAGCCGTTGCCCATAATGTCGACGACCAGTACGTCGCCGGGGCCGCAGCGGGACATGGCCTGGTAGTCGATAGCATTCTCGCCGCCGGGCGTCATTGCGGCCAGGTCGGGGCGGGGCGGCAGGTAGCGCATGGTACGGGCGCGGGCGGCGAGACGCTGGCCCGGCGTGTATGGGCGCACATTATGCATAAAGGGAAGGGGAACGTTTGCGTAGGTATGGACGATGTGCCATACGGTAGCTACCGGCAGTTTCTTGAAGCGATCCAAGATCGACTGCGGCACTTCAACAGGAGTAAAGGAGCGTTCGGTCATCGAGTGTCTCCGGAAAGTCGGTGAACGGTGAAAGTGCAGGCGTTAGCCAGAGCGCTCAGGCTGCTACGGTTGCATGATCATACGCGAAAACGGGCGAATCGTCCACCAAGTGCAACGGTGCGTGCGGAGCGGCCGTGTTCAGGCCGCGTTGGCCGCCAAGGGCAGCGCTCGTTGCAGGTGTCCTGAGGGTGCAGTTCAGTTTTGGGGCGAGAAAGGTGAGGTGAGGGCATCGTGCCAGTGGTGGGTGAAATTGCTTGCTGTTCATTGACCAGGTGGCAGATGGGCAAGCGCAAGGCCGGCACCTACGGGAGCGGGTCGGGGGGGGCGAAGCATGGTTGCAGCGGGTGGACAAGGTCATATTGCGCTCACACTCGCTGCGGCGGGAGGTTTAGGGGGGGCGTTGCGGGGGCGGAGC